>SBHJ01000118.1 GCA_006226465.1 Alphaproteobacteria bacterium
GTCGGGATCGCGGCAGCGCCCGACTTTTCCGATTGGGGTTACAACGAACAGCAAAAGGCCACGTTGTCGGGCGGCAAGACGGTGCTTGAAGACAATCCCTACGGCCCCGAACCGACGCCAACCCACGCCCGGTTCTGGCGCGATGCAGAGACACACAAATGCCTCGATCGGCAGATCGCGGTCACCTGCCCCGTGCGCCTGCTCCACGGCCAATGTGACAGCGATGTGCCGTGGGAGATCAGCCTACGCCTTGCCAATGCTTTGCGTTCGGACGACGTACAGGTCACACTGGTAAAGGACGGCGATCATCGATTGTCGCGCGTACAAGACATTGCACTGTTGATGCGTCAGATCGATAGTCTCGCCGAATAGGAAACGAACACGATGCCATTTGTCAGCCTGATCCTGCCACTCTTGCTCCAGGCCGGACCCAATCCAGCAACCGGTGCAGTTCCCGATTTTTCGGCAGAGGTGCAGGACCGCCCACCACGGGAGATGTCGGAACCGGTCGGGCAAAGAGTCGAGCCGACCTGGCTGGAGGAATGTTTCGAGCTGGCCGATAGCGATCCGGCCCGCGCCCATGTCAAGGCGCAACTCCAGCGCGACAGCACCTCGGGCGGTGACAGAATCCTCGCCAATCATTGCCTGGGGATTGCCGCGACCAATCTTGGCCGGTGGGATGAAGCGCAGCTAGCGTTTCTCACCGCACGCAACGAAACCCCCGCAGACGATCTGGCATTCCGCGCTAGACTGGGGGCAATGGCCGGGAACGCTGCCCTCCCCACCGGCGATCTGCAAACTGCACTAACGCTGTTCGAACAAGCGGAAACCGATGCCAGGGCGAGCGCCTCTGCCGACCTCGTCGCCCTTGTGGAAATGGACAAGGCGCGCGCGCTGGTAGGGCTGGAAAGAATTGACGAAGCCGAAGTGCTGCTGCGCGACGCGGCCGTTCTGCGACCCAAGGATGCAGAGCCGCAACTGCTACTCGCGACACTCATGCGCCGACGCGATCGGCTGGTCGAAGCTCAAGCAGCAATCGCCCAGGCCGCAGAGTTGGACCCAGCAAATCCCTCTGTCGGATTGGAGGCTGGAGTAATAGCCGCGCTTTCGGGGCGCGACGATGCTGCCCGCCAAAGCTGGCGCTCAGTCATAGCAACTGCTCCGGGTAGCGATGAAGCCGAGGTGGCGCAGATCTATCTCGACGAGCTGGGTCCAGCGGGCGGCCAATGACCACGCGACCTGTCCTCTCGGTTCTCGACCTGGTGCCGCTGCGCGAAGGCGGCGATCTGGGCGAGGCTTATGCCTCGGCCACGGCCCTGGCGCAGGTCGCGGAACAATGTGGTTACAAGCGTTTCTGGGTTGCCGAACACCACGCGATGGAAGGCGTGGCTGGCGGCGCTGCCTCGGTCGTCCTGGCGCATTTGGGCAATTCCACTTCCACGATCCGGATCGGTTCGGGCGGCATCATGCTGCCCAACCATACGCCTTTCCAGATCGCCGAGCAGTTCGGGACGCTCGATGCATTGTTCCCGGGGCGGATCGATCTGGGGCTGGGCCGGGCACCGGGGGCCGGACCAGAGCTGCAACGTGCCCTGCGTAAGGATTTGCACCACGCAGCCGAAATGTTCCCCCAGGATGTGATGGAACTGCGCGCCCTGATCACCGGCGATATCGACCTGCCGATCAAGGCTACGCCCGGGTTCGGAGCCAATGTCGAATTTTGGATGCTCGGATCGAGCCTGTTCGGCGCACAGCTCGCTGCCCGCCTCGGCTTGCCCTATGCCTTTGCCGCGCATTTCGCGCCCGACCATCTTGACCAGGCGCTCGAACTTTATCGCCGCGATTTCCAGCCGTCCGCTCAGCTCGAACGCCCGCATGTGATGGTAGCGATGAACATCTTTGTGGCTGAAACCGATGAAGAGGCGCAGCTGATTGCATCGAGCCAGCAGCAGAGCTTTGTCCGCCTGCGCAGCGGCAATCCAGGCAAGTTGCCGCCGCCGATTGCCAACTATTCCGATACCTTGCCTGCACCCGCACGTGCCATGCTCGACCACCTTGGACAGGCTGCAGCCGTTGGGAGTCTTGCCACTGTCAGGCAGAGGATCGCCGATTTCGTTGCCCGGACGCAAGCCGACGAAATCATTGCATCGGGTGCAACCTTTGATCCCGATGCCAGAATTCGCTCACTCGAACTCACCATGGCTGCAATCGAGTGATGACCAGGGGCTCGCTGAACGCTACGACAAGCAATAGTTTCAACGGGTGGAGCGGATTCGTGCACTTTGGCAAAAATCCATGCTTGCGGGTCGTCAAAGGCGAGCCTATCGGCCCAAAAGATTGCTGCGCAGATGAAGAACAATGTTGCGCAGCCAATGCGGAGCAAGGCAATGGTTTCCCAGGCTGACGGCGCGACGCAATCCAAATCTGCGCCTGACATGCACACGACCCTGGCGCGCATCCTGCGCCAGTCAATTCTCCCCGGCGACACCCCGCTAAATGGCAAGCAATTGGCCGAAGCTGCACAATTCGTGCTGGAGACGGCCAAGCAGCGCGATGCCGGTCGCTCGATGATCGCAATGACATCTGTCACCGACGAACATCGCAAGCTGCGGATCGCCGTGGTCAACGATGATATGCCATTCCTGGTCGATTCGGTGGCGTCGGCGGTATCGGCCCAAGGTTTGGCGATTGATCGCCTCGTCCACCCCATCGTGCCGGTTCGCCGGGCGGCGTCGGGCAAGCTGACCCGGCTGGGCAAGGTTGGCGCAAAGCCCGGCTCGACAGAATCGATGATCTATATCGAAACCGAACGGGTTGATGCGCGGCAACGCCGCCAGCTTGAACAGCGCCTACACAGCACATTGGGCGATGTGCGCGCAGCGGTCAGCGATTGGCCCAGGATGCAGCAGGCCATGGCTGAGGATATCGACCGGCTTGCCGACCAGGAAAGCGCCGACCTGTTGCGCTGGCTCAACAGCGGCATGCTGACCCAGCTGGGCCATTTGACGCGCCGCCGCGACGGCTCGCATTCGGAGATGCTCGGAATTTGCCGCAAGAGCGCGAAGCAACTGCTGGCGGACGCCTCCTACATGCGCGCATTTGCCTGGTTCGAGCAGCAAGGAAAAGGCCGTGACCTGCTGATCGTCAAGGCCAACCGGCTCTCGCGCGTGCATCGCCGGGTGCCGCTCGACCTGTTTATTGTGCCGCTGCGCAGTTCCAAGGGCAAGGTCGAAGCACTGTCGATCCATGCCGGTGTGTGGACCAGCGCAGCTTTGGCCAGTCCGCCGCAAAGCGTCCCCCTGCTACGCACTGCACTGAGCCGGCTGATCTCCCGCATGGGCTTCAGCCCATCGGGCCACGCCGGAAAGGCTTTGGTGCATGCATTGACGGCCCTGCCGCATGACCTGTTGGTGGGGTTTGAAGAAGGCGACACTGCCCGCGTCGCGACCGCAATGATGAGCCTAGTCGATCGCCCGCGGCCGCGCCTGGTGCTTGTCGAGGCACCTCTGGCTCGCCACGTCTTCGCTTTCGTTTGGTTGCCGCGCGACCTGCTTTCGACCGAGGTGCGGCTCGAGGTCCAGGATTTGCTGACCGAAGCGCCGGGTGTCGAATTGCTCGATTGGAGCGTCGAGGTCGAGGGCGGAAATCTCGCCATGCTTCGCTTCGTGCTTGATATCAGGGATGCAGGTGGCCAGCTTGAGGAAGCTGCGCTGGAAGGACGGCTGCAAGACTTGCTGCGCGGCTGGGCTGAGGCTGTCGAGCGCCACCTGGCGGAGAGTGAAGATGCCGCCCGTGCTGCCGCGATTGCAGGACGTTACGCCGCCGCCTTCCCCAATACCTATCGCATCAGTCACGGCCCAGCCGAGGCAGCCCGGGATATCCTGCGACTGCGCGCGCTCGGGGGTGATCACGCGGCCGATCGCGATGCCCGGATGTATCGCCTCGATGGTGACCCCGAAGAAATTTTGCGACTGAAAGTCTATCAGCATCGCGGCGCCTTGCCGCTGTCCGATGCTGTCCCTGCGCTCGAAAATTTCGGCTTCCGTGTATTGACCGAACTGCCAACCGGGCTGGAAGGCGGCGAACTGGGTACTATCCATGATTTCAAGCTGGCGTTGCCCGAAGGAGAGAGCGCCGCGCCATTGCTCGGCCGCGCCTCGATGATCGAAGGCGCCATCGCCGCGGTGTTGAATGGCAAGGCGGAGGACGACCCGTTCAACCGGCTGGTGATCGGTACTGGTTTGACCGCCCAGCAGGCCGATTGGCTGCGCGCCTTCTATCGCTACCTCCGCCAGATCGGGATGGGTTTCACCATCTACACCGTCGTCGATGCCTTGCGCGCGGCACCTCAGGTGACGCGTCCGCTGATCGAGCTGTTTCAGGCGCAGCACGATCCGGACTTCGCGGGCAATCGCGAAGATGGGGCCAAGACCGCGGCAGATGCTGTTCGCAAGGGCCTGACCAAGGTCAGCGCGATCAATGACGACCGCCTGCTGCGGCTTTATCATTCGCTCATCCACGCAATCCTGCGCACCAATGTGTTTAGCCCTGCGGCGGCTGAGGCGCTGGCCTTCAAGATCGATTCGAGCCTGGTGCCGAACTTGCCCAAGCCGGTGCCTTGGCGTGAAATCTTCGTCTATTCGCGAAGGGTAGAGGGTATCCACTTGCGCGCCGGGCCGATTGCCCGCGGTGGCCTGCGCTGGTCTGACCGGCGCGACGACTTCCGCACCGAAATCCTCGGCCTGATGAAGGCCCAGCGGGTCAAGAACGCAGTGATCGTCCCGACCGGGGCGAAGGGCGGATTCTATCCCAAGCAGCTTCCCTCACCGACCAAGGATCGCGATGGCTGGGCCGCCGAAGGGCAAGCGAGCTATGAAGTCTTCATTCGCACCTTGCTGTCGGTCACCGACAACATCGTGAACGGCAAGGTCGTCCACCCCAAGCGGGTCGTGATTCGCGACGGTGAGGATCCCTATTTCGTCGTTGCCGCCGACAAGGGCACCGCGCGTTTTTCCGACGTTGCCAACGGCATTGCTGAAAAGGCAGGGTTCTGGCTCGACGATGCTTTCGCCAGCGGCGGTTCGAATGGCTATGATCACAAAGCGATGGGCATCACCGCCAAGGGCGCGTGGGTTTCTGTCCAGCGCCACTTCCTGGAGATGGGAATCGACGTCCAGACCGATCCGGTCCGCGTGGTCGGTTGCGGAGACATGTCGGGCGACGTGTTCGGCAACGGCATGTTGCTGTCGAAGGCGATCAAACTGGTCGCGGCTTTCGATCACCGCCACATCTTTATCGATCCCGATCCTGAACCAGCGGCAAGCTGGAAGGAACGCCAGCGCATGTTCGACCTGCCCCGGTCGAGCTGGGAGGACTATAATCCCTCGCTGATCTCCAAGGGAGGCGGCGTCTTTTCGCGCGAATCCAAGCAGATCAGGCTCTCGAAACAAGCTCGCGAAG
>SBHJ01000212.1 GCA_006226465.1 Alphaproteobacteria bacterium
CGCATGGCCGGTTTGGCGCCGCCCTTGCGCGCCAGCAGTGTCGGTCCAAGAGAGGCGAAGCTGGCTTCGGACATGGCTGCCTGCGCTCCTACTGGGCGACGCGGCGGCCAAAACCGCCGGCCGGACGATTCGTTCCGGGAATCTGCGATTGCGAATTGGGTGCCGCAAACACGGTGCGGCGGAAGTTCTTTTCGAGGCGATCCGAAATGTAATTCCACAGCGCGGTGATTTCTGCTGCGCTGCGACCTTCGGGATCGACTTCCATCACAGTGCGGCCATCGATCATCGAAGCGGCAAAATCGGTGCGGTGATGCAGCGTGATCGGCGCAACGGTGCCATGCTGAGAAAGCGCGACGGCGGCCTCTGACGTGATCTTGGCCTTGGGCGTCGCAGCATTGACCACGAACACCAAAGGCTTGCCTGCGCGTTCGCACAGATCGACCGTTGCGCCCACGGCGCGCAGATCGTGCGGGCTGGGACGGGTCGGCACTACGATCAGTTCGGCAACCGAAATGACCGACTGGATTGCCATGGTGATAGCCGGCGGCGTATCGATCACCGCCAATTTGAAGCCCTGCTGGCGCAGCACCTGCAAATCGTTGGCGAGCCGCGCAACGGTGGTCTGGGCAAAGGCGGGATATTCCGCCTCGCGCTCGTTCCACCAGTCGGCCAGCGAACCCTGCGGGTCGATGTCGATCAGTACAACCGGACCCGCGCCTGCGCGCTGGGCCTGGACGGCGAGGTGGCCAGACAAAGTGGTCTTGCCCGATCCGCCCTTCTGCGATGCCAAAGCTAGTACTCGCAAGGCTTAGGTCCCCCTGGTTAGCCCCTGATACATGGCCGCAACGCGACCTTCAGGACGGGGATCGCAGGATACCCCTAATATTGGGTTAACGCGGTCGTCGGGACGCGGAATTAGTAGGGAAACCAATTCCTAACATTTGATTCACTATGTTAGGCCGAATTGAGCCAAGATGGTCGTAGGTCGCAAGGGGATAGGGCATGAAATTCGCGCAGCCGGGACTGGGATTGAAGTATGCCTTGGCGGCGACACTTGCCGTCCAGGCGATGCCCTTGCAGGCCGATGTCAAGGATGGCGTCGATGCCTGGTCGCGCGGAGATTATTCTGCAGCCGTTGCGGAATGGCAGGGACCAGCGGCAGCGGGTGATCCCGACGCACAGTTCAATATGGCGCAGGCCTATCGTCTGGGGCGCGGGGTCGAAGCGGACAATGCCAAGGCGCAAGCCTATTATGAGCAGGCGGCCGCCAATGGCCATCTGAAGGCAGCAGACAATTACGGCCTGATGCTGTTCCAGCAGGGACAAAAGGAACGTGCCATGCCCTTTATCAGGTCAGCGGCCGAACGCGGCGATCCGCGCGCGCAATATGTCCTGGGCCTTGCCTATTTCAATGGCGATATGACCGAACAGGATTGGGTGCGCGCCTATGCGCTGGTTTCGTTGGCGCAAGCCGCCAGCCTGCCGCAAGCCGCCGCCGCGCTCCAACAGATGGATGGTTATGTCCCGCTGGAAGATCGCCAGCGCGCGCAATTGCTCGCCGCTGACCTGCGGCGCGAGGCAGATGCACGCCGCTCGGCCCAACTGGCCTCAGTCGACCTGGCATCGGGGCAGGCGATGTCGGTTGAAACTGCGGATCGCATTCCCCGCCAGGTCCAGCCGCAACCTCTGCCGCCTTCGAGCGCAGCCGGATCGGCTCGGAGCACTGGCCCCGCATCGGCTGGAGCGGACTATGCCCGGCCCAAGGAACCGGTCCTGGTTGCCGGAATTATAGAACCCAATGCAGCGCCACCGCAGCAACCAATGAGTGCGCTGCCACAAGTGAGCGCACCTACACCGCCCGCGCCCAAGCCTTCCGCCCGTCCGGCCGCGGCAAACAGCGACGGTAAATGGCGCGTGCAACTTGGCGCCTTTGGCGTAGCGGGGAATGCGCAGAAGCTGTGGGGTAAACTATCCGGTTCGACAGCACTACGAGGCAAGCAGCCGTTCTATGTCTCAACTGGCAAGTTGACCAGGCTTCTGGCAGGCGGGTTTGCGACACGCGCCGAAGCGCAGGCGGCGTGCAAGGCGCTGAGCGCATCGGGCCAGGGCTGCATTGTGGTAGGTGGCTGAACTACAATAAATTCCTATCCCTTGGCTGATCCACAGTGTTACAACAGCGCCTCTGCAGGGGTGGGAGTAGCAACAAGTGGATCACCAAGCGGATTCGAGTAGCACTCCATCATTCCAACTCGATGCCGCAGTTCCGGCTATCACCACCGAGAGACTAATCTCACTCGACCTGATCCGCGGCATTGCGGTTTTGGGTATCCTGTTCGCCAATATCACCGCCTTCGGCCAGTCCTTCACGGTCTATTTTTGGCCTCCCGCGATGCCGGGCGGTGCAACCGAAGGCGACAAGATCGTCTGGCTGGCCCAATACGTGCTGATCGATCACAAGATGCGCGGCCTGTTCACCTTGCTGTTCGGCGCGGGGATGATGCTGTTTGTGGAGAAAGCCTGGGCCAAGGGGGAGGGTCGCTGGCTGCAGTTCCGGCGGCTGGTTTGGCTGCTGCTGTTCGGGATGATCCATTATTATTTCATCTGGTTTGGGGACATCCTGCAGCTCTACGCAGTGTGGGGGATGGTCGCGCTGCTGATGATGAAGTGGAAAGCCAAGACGCAACTGCTGGTTGGCCTGGCACTCTACGGCGTCAGTACCGTGGTTCAGCTTGGGGGATTTGGCGCACAATATTACATCGCCACTAACCCCGAATTTGCCGAGAAGGTGAGTGACAAAACACGTAAGAGCGCGGCGGAGGCCGAAACCAAGGCGTTGAAGGATGTTGAGGAGGACCTGAAGCTTTACCAGCGAGGCAGCTACACTGACTTCGTCCGGCATCAGATTCTTGAGGAAACCGATGAGAATATCGGTGGCCAGGTCTTCGGTCTGCTGGAGACCCTGTCGATGATCCTGATGGGCATGGCGCTCTATCGCTTTGGCTTTTTCAGCGGAGCGATAGAGGAAAGCCAGATGCGAATGTGGGGCTGGATCGGATTGATCGGCGGGACGGCGGCATCCGCGGCGCTGGGCCTGTGGGTCTATTCAGCCCAATTCCCGTTTCATCTGACCTTCTTTGTCTTCCAGGGGACCATGATGGCACCGCGCCTCGCCTTTGTGCTGGGACTTGCCTCATTGCTGGTGGTGTGGGCGCCGCGCCTCTCGCAAACCGGGCTTGGACAAAGGCTGGTTGCTGCCGGGCGCATGGCTTTTTCGAACTACCTTGGCACCTCGATCGTCATGTTGTTCGCATTCCACGGCTGGGCCCTGGGGCTCTACGGCAAGCTCCACCGCATCGAACTGTTCGGTGTGGTCTTGCTTACCTGGACCGTCATGCTGCTTGTGTCCAAGCCCTGGCTCGAACACTTTCGTTATGGCCCGCTCGAATGGCTGTGGCGCTGCCTCACTTACGGGAAGCTGTTCCCGCTGCAACGTTGATGGGCGTGCCAAGCTGGCATTCGGCGGCGGCTGCAGGCGAATTGAATTGACTCCCCTCCAGTAAGCGCCCAGCCCTCCAAGACGGAAGGCAAAGAAAATAAGATCAGGCCGTTCTCCTTCCTGTAGTGCTTGGGTCGCGAATCCAACGACACGAAGGGGACTGAATCATGAAATCGATTTTCCGAACCATTGGCTTCGCTTGCGCAGCCGCATCTGCGCTTGCGCTGGCAACACCTGCTGCTGCTCAGCTGACCGTGTGGGACGACTATACGCCGCAAAAGGAAGTAACCGAGCTAACCACGGTCAAAGTCGATGAAGGGCAACTCGACACCTATCTCGCCGGGCTCAAGGACACTTGGGTCAAATCCAACGAGATTGGGAAGCAGTTGGGTCAGATCGTTTCCTATGGCATCTATGTGGTGCCCTATGGCGATAATGACGTGAATCTGATCCTGCGCATTACCTATCCCAACATGGCGGCGCTGGAGGCTGACAAGGCTGAATATGACAAATTCATGGCCGCTTGGGGCAAGGAAAACAGCGACAAAGCCAACAAGACCGTGCTTGAGGTTTATAACAAGATCAGAGAAATCAAAGGGACCTATATGTTGCGCGAGCTCAAGATGAATAAGTAGCGCGCGGCAGATCGTTGGACTGGGGCGGGGTCTATGGCTCCGCCCTTTTCATTTGCTCTGGCTTGCCCTGTTGGGCTGGAATTCAGCCCTCACCTTTTCCAAATTTGCCTTGTCCACGCGCCGCAACCACTGTCTCCGCCGCAAACAGCACCAATGAAGTAATCAGGAAAATCATCGTCACGATCCAGGCAGTGGCGATGAATGTGCCGATCTGCGGCTTGATGAAGGCACTGACGAACAAAAGCGCGATCACCACACAAATCGTCAATGCGGCAGCCGTGGCGAACATGACCGATCGCTGCGCCAATTGGCGCCTGCGGCTCAACTCTGCCAGCTCGCGAATGCCGTGTTTGGTTTTCTCCTGCTCCATCCGCTCTTCGAGCCGCTCGATCCGATCGGCCACCCAGATCAGGCGGGACATGACAACGTTCATCACCGCCCCGATCGCCGCAAGCAGGAAGCCGGGGGCGAGGCTCAAACGGACGATTTCCTGCACCCGCAGCGTGCTGGCTGTGCGCTCGAGCAGTTCGACGGCGAGATTGGCGCTGGCGGCGAGAATGTCGAGCATACTCAATCCTTGGTGAATGGGTTCTTTGGGCTCTTGAGGACCACGCGTACCGGGACTGCCTCGAAGCCCAACTTGGCGCGGATGCCGTTGACCAAATAGCGCTCATAGCTCTTGGGCAGCATGTCGAGCCGCGTCCCGAACACCACGAAGCGCGGCGGACGGGTGCCAGCCTGGGTGATATAGCGCAGTTTAATCCGCTTGCCCTTGGGCGCCGGTGGTGGGTTGGCCTCGAGCGCATCGTCGAACCATCGGTTGAGTGCGGCGGTGGGCACGCGTTTCGACCAGGCTTCGCGCAATTCGAATGCGGCCCCCAGCATTTGGTCCAATCCCTTGCCGGTCTTGGCGCTGACCGCGATCAGCGGCAGGCCGCGCACTTGGGCAAGCCCGTCATCGAGTGCGGCGCGGATCCCGTTGAACAGCGAAGAGGCGTCTTCTGCGACGTCCCATTTGTTGATCGCTACCATGAGCGCGCGGCCTTCCTGCAGCACCATATCGGCGATCTTGAGGTCCTGGTGCTCGAGTCCTTGCGTCGCATCGAGAAGCAAGACCACAACCTCGGCAAAATCGACCGCCCGGCGCGCGTCCGCGACGCTGAGCTTTTCGAGCTTCTCGACCACGTTGCGCTTCTTGCGCATGCCGGCGGTATCGATCAGGCGAATATCGCGCACGCTGCCATCTTCTGGGCCGGCCTTGGGATCGGTCCACTGCCAGTCGACCGCGATCGAATCGCGCGTGATCCCGGCTTCAGGTCC
>SBHJ01000139.1 GCA_006226465.1 Alphaproteobacteria bacterium
TGGCTCCCCGAGTTGGATTCGAACCAACGACCAAGTGATTAACAGTCACCTACTCTACCGCTGAGCTATCGGGGAGCAGCCTTAACGGCGGAGGCGAGCCTATATGGGCGGCGGATTCGTTTGGCAAGACCCGTATTGGCGGTTCAGACAACGAATTGTTCGGCAACGATCCGCTCGTCCAGAGCATGGCCGGGATCGAACAGCAAGGTCAGCTCCGATTCGCGGTCAATTGCCAGAGAAACCTCGGCCACATCGCGCAATTCCTTCTGGTCAGCCACCACTGAAACCGGGCGCTTGACCGGCTCGCGCACACGGAATTTCACCTGGAACCGATCGGGCAGGATTGCGCCGCGCCAACGCCGAGGGCGGAAAGCGGAAATCGGCGTGAGTGCCAGCATCTGCGAATCGAGCGGCAGGATCGGGCCATTGGCCGAGAGATTGTAGGCAGTTGATCCTGCAGGCGTTGCAACCAGCACGCCATCGCACACCAACTCTTCGATCCGCACCTTGTCGTCGACCGAAACCTCGATCTTCGCAGTCTGGCGCGTTTCGCGCAGCAAAGACACTTCGTTGATCGCCCGCCAATCGCAGGTTGCGCCGGTTTGCGTAATTGCCTGCATCCGCAAGGGGGCGATCGCCATGGACCTGGCGTTGGCGATCCGGCGCTTGATGTTAGCCCCGGTCTTGTACCTATTCATCAGAAAGCCGACCGTGCCCAGGTTCATCCCATAGGCCGGGATCAGGCGTCCCGAATCGAGCATGGCGTGGAGCGTCTGGAGCATGAATCCGTCGCCGCCCAGGACGATCACAGCATCGGCCTCTTCAGGCGAGACCCACTCATGCTCTGCAGACAATTCGGCAAAGGCTCGCTGCGCCTGCTCGGTATCGGAGGCGAGCAATGCTATTCGCTCGAATTCTTGTGACTTTGTCAAAAGGGGTGCCCCACTTGCTTATACACCCCTCCTATGGTGCGTTGTGCCATTTTTCAACGCATTCAAAATTGGAGAGGCATTCTGGTGCGCAAGGGACTAGTCAGGCGGCATGGATAGAATTCCTGATCCGGTGCGCTCGGCGCGCAGCGGCGGCTTGCCGCCAGCGCTAACGCGTTCATTGGAGGGAGAACTGGTCAAGGCACTGGGCGGGCGCGAGATCGAGGTGCTGTTCCAGCCGCAGTTCTCCTGCGCAAATGGCGAAATGGTTGGAGCGGAAGCGCTGGCGCGCTGGCACCATCCGACGCTGGGCGAGATCGGCGCGCGCGACCTGTTTCACATTGCCGAGCGCGCGCATCTCGTCGCGGCTCTCTCGCGTCATATCGTGGCGCAGGCGCTGGATCGTTCGAGACAATGGCCGGAAAACCTGCGTCTGGCGCTGAACGTCACGCCGGAGGAAATCGCCGAGCCCAAGTTCGCCCAGGAATTCGCCTCGCTGGTTGGCAGGTCTGGCATTGCTCCGAACCGACTGACGCTCGAGATAACCGAGGATGTCTTGCTAGGCGATCTTGAACTGGCAGCGGAAGCGCTGGCCGCGCTCAAGGCCACAGGCCTCAAGGTCGCGCTCGACGATTTTGGCGCGGGCTTCTGCAATTTTCACTACCTCAAGCAATTGCCCCTTGATGCGATCAAGCTCGATCGAACCATGGTAGTGGGCATATGCCACGACGAGCGCGACAAGGCGGTATTGCGCGCGATCGTGCAGTTAGCACATGCGCTGGGGCTGGAAGTGGTTGCAGAAGGGATCGAGACCGAGGCGCAGCGTGATGCTGTGGTCGTGGAAGGTTGTGCATACTGGCAGGGTTTTCTTCGGGCCGAGCCAATGCGCAGCGAAGAAATGCTTCGGATGGCGGCTGGTTAGCGTTTCGCATTTGCCTTCTTCGCGATCACGCTCAGGCCCTTGGTCAATTGCAGCAACCCGTTGAGACGCCCATGCGGATCAGCCCATGCCCGGTTGATCACAAGCTTCATATCGGGCCGCAGCTTGGCTGTGCCCTGAAGGCGCTCGACGTAGGCTAACAAGCCTGCCGGATCGGGAAAATCATCCCGGTGGAAGCTCACCAGCGTTCCGCGCGGACCAACATCGACCTTGGCGATATTGGCTGCAATCGCTTGGTGCTTGATCTCGATCAGCTTCACGAGATTGGCGGTTGCCTGGGGCAGCGGCCCGAAGCGGTCGATCATCTCCGCGGCGAGGCTCTCGATCTCGTTCTTGTCCTTGGCATCGTTGAGACGTCGATAGAGCGCCATGCGCACGGCAAGGTCGGGCACATAGTCCTCAGGGATCATGATTGGCGCATCGACTGTAATTTGCGGGCTCAGGGTGTCTCGCTCGGCCGCAAGCCCTGCTTCGCCAGCCTTGGCTGCCAGGATCGCGTCTTCCAGCATCGACTGATAGAGTTCGAACCCGACTTCGCGAATGTGCCCCGATTGCTCATCGCCCAGGAGATTGCCCGCACCACGAATGTCGAGATCGTGACTGGCGAGTTGGAAACCAGCGCCCAGGCTATCGAGATCACCGAGCACCTTGAGCCGCTTTTCCGCCACTTCTGATAACTGCACGTCGGTGCCGTATGTGAGATAGGCATAGGCGCGCAGTTTGGCTCGTCCGACGCGTCCGCGTAACTGGTAAAGCTGGGCGAGGCCGAACCGATCGGCCCGGTGGATGATGATCGTGTTGGCGCTGGGGATGTCGAGCCCGCTTTCGACAATCGTGGTAGAAAGCAGCACGTCGTATTTGCGATCGTAGAAGGCGCTCATCCGCTCTTCGACTTCGCCCGCACCCATCTGGCCATGCGCGGAGATGGACTTCACTTCGGGTACATGCTCGTGCAGCCATTCCTCGACTTCCGGCATGTCCGAGATGCGTGGGACCACGATAAAGCTTTGCCCGCCGCGGTGGTGTTCGCGCAGCAGTGCCTCGCGCATCACCATGTCATCCCATTCCATCACATAGGTCCGCACGGCGAGGCGATCGACCGGCGGAGTCTGGATCGTCGAGAGTTCGCGTAGCCCGCTCATCGCCATCTGCAATGTGCGCGGGATCGGGGTGGCGGTGAGGGTCAGCACATGGACATCGGTTCGCAGCTGCTTGAGCTTTTCCTTATGGGTCACGCCAAAGCGCTGCTCCTCGTCCACGATCACCAGGCCCAGGTTGCGGAACTGGGTCGATTTGGACAGGATCGCATGCGTCCCAATCACGATGTCGATATCACCATTTTCCAGCCCCTCGCGCGTCTCGGTCATCTCCTTGGCAGGAACCAGTCGGCTGAGCCGCCCGACCTTGAGCGGGAAGCCGGCAAAGCGCTCGACGAAATTGGCGTAATGCTGGCGCGCGAGCAGGGTAGTGGGTGCGACCACGGCAACCTGCTGTCCCGCCATTGCGGCAACGAATGCGGCGCGCAGCGCAACCTCGGTCTTGCCGAAGCCTACATCGCCGCAAACAAGCCGATCCATTGGCTTTCCGCTTTCGAGATCACCCAGGACATCTTCGATGGCGCGGTCCTGGTCGTCGGTTTCCTCCCACGGGAATCGCTCGACGAACTGGTTGAAACCTGATTCATCGGGCGCAAGTACGGGCGCCTTGCGCAGTGCGCGCTGTGCAGCGACCAACATCAATTCCCCGGCAATTTCGCGAATGCGCTCCTTCAGGCGAGCACGACGTTTTTGCCAGCCTTCGCCGCCGAGCCGATCAAGCATGACTGCGTCTTCGGAGGATCCGTAGCGGGAAAGGACATCGATGTTCTCGACCGGGATATAGAGTTTATCACCGCCGCGATATTCCAGCATCACGCAATCGTGTTGGCTCTTGCCGACGGGCACGGGCTCGAGTCCAAGGTACTTGCCGATCCCGTGCTCGATATGGACCACCAGATCGCCACGATTGAGTGCTTGTAGCTCGGCGAGGAACGCGTCTGAATCCTTGCGGCGCTTTTTGCGGCGGACCAACCGGTCTCCCAGCACGTCTTGTTCGGTCAGCAGTTCCAGATTTTCGTTGGCAAACCCGCTTTCGAGCGGCAACACCATGGCCACGGGTTGCCCCTTTGCGGAGAGACCAAGTGCCTCCTGCCATGTGCCCGCAAGCTTGGTCTCTACACCAGCTTCCGAGAGGATCGAAGCGATGCGCGCGCGACTGCCGGTTGAATATGCCGCGAGCAGGGGACGCTTACCGGCCTTGCCAAGATCCTTCAGATAACTTGCTGCGACTTGATAGATATTGTCGCCTCGCGCTCGTTCGGGCGCAAAGTCGCGGGCAGACGAAAGACCGAAATCGATCACATGGTTGCTTTCGGGTTCGGCAAAGATCACGCTGCGATGGGCGCAATGTGCTTTAAGCAGTGAGGCATATTCGTCACTTCCCAGATACAGGGTATCGCTTGCCAAGGGGCGATAGCTTCCCGCAGCCTGACCTGCGGCGGCCTGGCGCGACTGGTGATAATCGCCGATGTCCTTGAAGCGCTCTTCGGCGGCAGCGGTCGCGGCGCTATCTACCACCAGGATATCTTCGGGTCCGAGATAGTCGAACAGCGTCGCCAGCCGTTCTTCGAACAGCGGCAGCCAGTGCTCCATTCCCGCAAGCCGTCGGCCTTCGCTCACCGCCTCGTAGAGCGGATCCTGCGTGGCGTTGGCTCCGAACAACTCGCGATAGTGCCCGCGAAAACGCTTGATTGTATGCTCGTCGAGCAGGGCTTCGGAAGCGGGGAGCAAGAGATGTTGCTTGACGGTCCCGGTACTCATCTGCGTTGATGGATCGAACAGACGCAGGCTTTCGAGCTCATCACCGAAGAAATCGAGCCGGAGTCCCTGGTCAAGATTCGACGGGAAAATATCGACGATACTACCGCGTAGCGCATATTCGCCGTGGTCGATCACCGTGTCGGTCCGCATATAGCCCTGCCGTTGCAGCAAGGCGGCCAGACTGTTGTGCCCGATTGTTGTTCCGGCCCTGAACTCGCGCACGCTCTCACGAATCCGGAAGGGTGTGAGCACCCGCTGAAGCAATGCATTGGCCGTAGTGACCAGCAATTGCGATCCTACCTGGTCCGATTGCAGCCGGTGCAGGGCGGCAAGCCTGCGCGCGCTGACCGACAAGGCAGGACTTGCACGGTCATAGGGTAGGCAATCCCAGGCGGGGAATTCTATTACCTCTAGCTCAGGCGCAAAGAATCCCGCAGCTTCCGCGACGGATCGCATGGCCGCTTCGTCGGGCGCAACGAACACAGCCCGACCCTTTGTCGCACGCGCCAGATCGCTCATCACCAGCGGTTGTGCACCGCGCGCAACGGACGACAATGTCAGCGGCGCCTTGGCCGAAAGGATGCGAGAAAGGTCAGGCATGGGAGTGGTGAGCGCGATAGCGCCTAACCGTTTAGCGTCAACGGGGGATATCGACGTAATCGAGCCGCTGTAGCTTTTCCATCAG
>SBHJ01000306.1 GCA_006226465.1 Alphaproteobacteria bacterium
CCCGGGATGATCTCGTAAACCCCCGGTCCGCCCAAAAATTCGGCGTTCCAGCCTGCATTGATCCACAGGATCACCACCACCGCCCCAGTGACGAGTCCAGCCACCGCCCCTGCCCCGGTCATCCGCCGCCACGTCAGCGACAGGACAATCAGCGGACCGAATGCGGCGCCGAAACCCGCCCAAGCGTTTGAGACCAGGCCCAATACTTTGCTCTCAGGGTCAGAGGCGATCGCAATTGCCGCAAGCGCCACAAGAAGGACGCAGAGCCGCCCGACATTGACCATCTCGCGCTCGCTCGCCTGCTTACGCAGGAACAGGCGATAGAAATCCTCGGTCAACGAGCTCGAGGCGACCAACAATTGAGAAGATATCGTGCTCATGATCGCGGCAAGCAATGCGGCGAGCAGAAACCCTGTCACCAACGGATCGAACAGCAAATCGGCCAGGACGATGAAGATCGTCTCCGGATCTTCCAGCACCATTCCATTGCGCTCAACATAGGCACGGCCCGCCAGCCCCACGCCGATCGCGCCGAGCAGGGCCACACCCATCCATGTCATCCCGATATTGCGGGCGATGGGAACGTCCTTGACGCTGCGGATCGCCATGAAGCGCACGATGATATGCGGCTGCCCGAAATAGCCCAGCCCCCAAGTCACCGCCGAAAGGAAACCGACAAAAGTCAGTCCTTGCGTCAGGCTGAGGAAACCCTCCTGCGGTACCGAGACAATTGACTGTCCCGCTGCTCCACCAGAGCCGAACATTACCACAAGCGGCATGATCACCAGCGCCAGCACCATGATACAGCCCTGCACGAAATCGGTGAGGCTCACTGCCAGAAAGCCGCCAATCATGGTGTAGGCGAGCACCACGCCTGCCGTGATCCAGATGCCGAGCATGTAGTCGCTCATTCCAACCTCGCCCAAAAGGCCAGGAAAGGCGGTGACGAACAGCTTGCCGCCGCCGACCATCCCCGCCGCCGTATAGACCGCAAAGAATGCAACGATGATGACCGCGCTGGTTACGCGCAACGCCACGGCATAGTCAGGAAAGCGATTGGCGAGAAACTCCGGAATGGTCAGGGCGTTCCCCATACTCACCGTCTGTTCGCGAAGGCGCGGCGCCACCACTATCCAGTTGATCAATGCGCCAACAAAAAGCCCGATACCGATCCACGCCTCGACCAGCCCGGATACGAAGAGCGCACCCGGCAGGCCCAGCAGCAACCAGCCCGACATGTCCGATGCCCCGGCAGACAGAGCGGCCACGGCGGGGGACAGCTGCCTCCCGCCGAGCAGATATCCCTCACTATCCCCAGTCGATCTGCGCCAAGCGTAGAGTCCGATCGCCAGCATCAAGGCGAAATAAAGCGAGAGTGAAACCAGCGTGCCGGTGGCCATTTCGTCCTCAACCACGCCCGCGATAGCTGGCAACGCCCTGGTCTGGAACCCACAGCCCCTCGGGTGTCGGTCCGCTCTGCCAGAAGACATCGATCGGGATGCCGCCACGCGGATACCAGTAGCCGCCGATCCGCAGCCACTTGGGCTTCATCTCGTCATTAAGGCGTTGCCCAATACCCACGGTCACATCCTCGTGAAACCCGGCGTGGTTACGAAACGATCCCAGGAACAGCTTCAAACTCTTTGATTCAACAATTGATTCGTCCGGCGCATAATCGATCACCAAGTGCGCGAAATCCGGCTGGCCGGTGACCGGGCAAAGCGATGTGAATTCGGGCGCGGCAAAGCGCACCAGATAAAGTGCGCCAATGCGCGGATTGGGAACATAGTCGAGCTGCGCCGCCTCCGGAGAGGCGGGAAGCGCGCTGGTCTGACCCAGATGCAGCGTTTCAGGTGTGTCGCTCATGCCGCGCAATTGCCCCGATCTGTCGCCAAGCGCAAGAGATTGGCTGGACGTGACGGATTCAGAGCCTATTCAGCGCCCAGCTGATTTGACCCCTGCCCTTTCCCATATGCGTAATCATATCGTCCTCCTCTGCTTTCTCCCACTGCTGGCCAGTGAGCCCTTGGCTGCGCAAAATTCTGCTCGCGATTTCACGCTCCCTGAGCCCACTCAAACCGCCAGACCGCAAGTGCAAGGCCCGGTAGATGATACCGGCGTCGTGCCGATCGGTCCGCGGGTGATCCCAACCGAGCGGCCTGCGCCTCAACCGGCCACAAGTCCGACAACTAGCGTGTCAACGAGTGCATCGCCGCGCCCCAATGTCACGCCGACTGCGCAGCCACGACCTGTGCCAACTGCCCGACCAATAGCGCAGCCAAGTCCGCAGGCACCCACCCAACCGGATCAGCCACCTGTTGTAACCACTGGTCCAACTGCTTCACCTGCGCTCGATGACGGTCTTTCGCTGCCTCCAGCGCCACCGACCGCGCCATCGCAAGCTACGGCTCCGGCTGCGAATGAAGCACTCACAGGTGAGGGCACCTTCCCGATCTGGCTGCAATGGGTTCTGGGTGGACTGGTGTTGCTGGCCGGCCTGCTCGGAATCCTGGCCGCAGCGCTTCGCCGCAGGGCACGCGCCGCCCCCCCAAAAATCATCCCGCCGATTGCGGCTGAAGACGTTGATACTGCGTCTTTGCCCGCGGCACTGGATGAAATCCGCTTCGACACACGGATCGAGGTCGAAAGCCTTTCGCGCAGCTTTCGCATGGTGACCGTCAATTACCGGATCGAAATTGCCAACCGCAGCGCGCGAGCTATTCGCGACCTGACATTCGCGGCAGACCTTCTTAGTGCTGCGAGAGGCGCAGACGCCCACGACCAGTTGGCAAACATTTCGCTGGAACTGCCCCCGGTCGGAACTTTGGACCGTGTCGGGCCGAGCCAGTCGCGAAGCCTAGCTGCCACTGCGCAGATGCCAGTTGAGTCAATCCAAGTGTTTGCCCAAGGCCAGGTCCCGATGTTCATCCCGCTCTTGCGGCTGAAGATCACCGGGACTGAAATTGGCGAACAGGCATATACCTATGCGCTCGGACTGAAAGGGATTGCCGAAGATCGGGTCAACCCGCTGCCGCTCAACGATCCACTGGGCAGCTACCAGGACGTGCGTGCGGTTCGGGTGGACCGGAACTGACTACTACACCAGTGGCCCATCGGCCATTGGCAAATCGACACCTTCTATCTCGATCTGGCCCGCAAGGATCGCGATAAATTGTGCCAAAGCGCGGCGATAGCTCGCTTCCTCCAGATAGGCACGGATCGACTGCTCAACTGCTTCGAAAGGCAGCACGCGCGCCTCTGCCCGGCGGCCTGCTCGGATGACATGCACACCATAACGCGAACGGACGGGACTTTCAGCCAATTGCCCTTCGTCGAGCCCGAACAAGACCTCTTCGAACTCAGGCACAGTCTGGCCCGGCCCGATCTGGCCGAGATTTCCGCCCTGCTCTTTCGAAGGACATGCCGAATGCGCCGCCGCAAGTTCAGCGAACCGAAACGGATCTCGAACCAGATCACGGATCAGGCCCCGTGCATCGCTGAGCGCCATGTTGTAAACGAGTTCATCGTCTGGGGAGGCGGAGATAAGGATATGCTCGGCCTCGACCAGCAGTGGGCTGGTGAAGCGATCGAGATGACTGTCGTAATAGCGCCTCGCCTCCGCTTCGTTAGCGCTGGGGACATTGATCTCGCGTTCGAGCAGAGTCTCGATCAGCGCGTCTTCAGCGCCCAATTCACGCCCATGCGGATCGGAAATTTTGCCCGGTTCAAACCCTTGCCGGCGCGCTTCGCCAAGCAGCAGTTCGCGCACCACCAGCGCTCGCGCCGCAGCCTCCCACGCCTGATTGGCGTTGGACGCGGGATGATTCTGCATCTCCTCTGCGATCCGGGCCGGCGAGATTGCCGCTTCGCCGACCCGGACCTGCGCCCTCTCCAGGACATCAACCATGGCCCATACCCTGCCGTGTGCGCACGATCTGATATCCGCCGCGCCAGATATAGCGCACCGGTGCTGAAAGCATGTGCACCAGCCGCGTGAAGGGGAACAGCAACAAGATCGTCAGGCCGAGGAACAGATGTGCTTTAAATATAGGGGCAGCGTCCAGGACGTAGGACGAGGCATCACCCTGGAAGGTGAAGATTCCCTGCGCCCAATTCATGAACTTGACCATCTCATGGCCGTCGAGATGTCCGGCAGAGATTGGAATGGTCGCAAGGCCCAGGGCCAGTTGCACCCACAGCAGCAGGATGATCATATTGTCACTGAAGGCGGACGCGGCACGCACCCGCGGATCGAAGAAGCGGCGATGGATCAACAGCGTCGCCCCGATGATCGCCATCACGCCTGCAACGCCGCCAGCGATCATCGCCAGCAGTTGCTTCGCCGTATGGCTGACCCCCAGTGCATCAAACACCGCAATCGGGGTCAAGAGCCCCACCAGGTGACCAACAAAGATGAACAGTACGCCGACATGGAACAGGATTGAGCCCCAGATCAGTTGCTTGCGCCGCAAGAGCTGGCTCGACCCTGCGCGCCAGCTATAGGGCTCACGGTCGTAACGGATCACAGAACCCACCGCGAGCGTCGCCAGCGCTATGTAGGGGTAGATGCCGAACACCAGGTGGTTGATGAATTCAGCCATGGCTCAGTTCCTTTTCCCGGCGGCGTTTGGTTCGAAGTCCTGCATCCGGCGAAGCATGGCGCTAGCCTGCGGACAGGGTGCAGCAGGATCGGGCAGGTCGTTACCGAAGCGGACTTCTTCCTCTTCCCACTGCGCATCCAATTCGGGCAGTGTTTCCGGATCTTCGGGCGGAGGCAGCGAATTGACGGCCTCTTCGTCCATCTCGACCCCGGCGATATCGCACAGCAGCGCAATCAGCGGCGCGTAGTCGGAATCTCTCTCGGCGAGACGTGCGGCGAGTGCCACCAGCACCACCCCTGGTTCCGCCAGCATCTCGCGGGCCTGAACTTCGGCAAGGGTCGAGCAATAATCGAGGAACAGCGGGAGATAGTCAGGCAACTCGTTGGCCACCGGCTCCAGCCCTGCGTCAAGATAGCGCTGGCGCAGATCGACCATTGCCTGCCCCCGATCGCGGCTTTCCCCGTGGACATGCTCGAACAGGTGCAGGCTGTGCCTGCGGCCCCGGTCAAACAATTCGACGTAGGCCTCTTGCGAGTCATAGATATCGTCGTTCGACAGGCGCGCGATCAGCGGTGCGAGCCGTGCCGTCGCGTCTGCAGGCATTGACGGGTCATTCGCCAAGCGCTGGCCAATCTCTTCGGCTACTTCAGTCAACTCGACCGTGGGATA
>SBHJ01000233.1 GCA_006226465.1 Alphaproteobacteria bacterium
GTACCATCGGTCATTTCCTTCACGGTTGAGACCGATGGCTGCCTGCCGACAGGCATGACGCTGGCCGATGCGATCGCAGGTGTCGATCATGAAGCCGGAACGCCACCGCTCCATTACATGATCAACTGCGCGCATCCGCAACACTTCGAACAGGTCATTGCAGCCGGAGGTGACTATCTTGAGCGGCTGGGTGGATTACGCAGCAATGCCTCGAGAAAGAGCCATGAAGAGCTCAACGAATCCGAAACGCTCGACGCCGGCGACCCTCAGGAGCTGGGCGAATTGCACGCCGATCTGGCGCATCGGTTGCAGGGTCTCAAGGTGTTCGGGGGCTGCTGCGGCACCGACGTGCGGCACATTGCCAGCATGGCCGAAGCCCTGGCCCCAACCCAATCTGCCATTTAGCCGGACGACCGATCGAGCGCATCCATCCGCCGCTTCAATGTCGGGCCAAATACCAGCACCAGCACTGCGCCGGTGGCCGAGATCCCCGCCTGCAGGGTCCAGAATGCGACATCGCCAAGCGGTTCGTAGAAGCGCGCGATATAGCCCGAACCGATCCCGGTGAAGAACAGCGTCAGGTAAGACCCCGCCATCATCAGTGCGTTGATCTTTCGGGGTGCGCGCCGCGAAACCAACGCCAGCGTAGTCGGCCAGAAATACATGAAGGCCACGCCCGAGAGGAAATAGGCGACCAGCGGAAAAACCATTGAGACCTTTCCGTCCGGTGCGCTCAGCGAACCAAGGGCCAGTGCCCCGGCCGAAGCGGCCATGACCAGCGCCCCGGTGGCGATCTTGCCAAGGTCCCCCGGCTCACCTCCGCGTCGGCCTTGCCAGGCCCAGATCGCCAGCAGCAGCGGCAGCGCGAGGACCGAGGCAAAGCTGTCTTCCGAGGCGAACCAGGGCGTTGGGATGGTGAAACCGCCGAAAGTCAGCGCGACACTATCGTTGATCCACAGCATGCCGACATTGAACAATTGTTCATAGGAAATGCTCTGGAACATAGTGATCAGCAGCACGCAGATGACCAGGCCGATCATCTTCCATTCGTTGGGGGTGAGCGGTGGATGGCTCTCTCCCTCCGGGGCGATCGCGCGATCTGCGGCGAAATATCGGAGGCCCGAAAAGTAGACGACAGCCGCGATCAACATGAATAGGCCGGCCGTGCCGAAACCGACATGCCAGCCATAGATCTGGGCGAGGACACCGCAGATCAATGGGCCGATAGTCGCGCCGACATTGATCCCGGTCGAGAAAATAGCATAACCCTTTGAGCGGCGCGTTTCCTCGTGCGCGGCATAAAGGTGTCCAACCTGCGCGGCGATATTGCCTTTGAGGCAGCCCGAACCGATCACCAACAGCACCAGCGCGAGCAGGAACGAAACGTCGAACGCCATCGCAAAATGGCCGAGCGTCATCAGCGCAATGCCGATCATCACCACCCGCCTTGCGCCCAGCCAGCGATCAGCGAGCAGGCCGCCGAACAGCGGCGTGAAATAGACGAAGCCGGCGTAGAGCCCGAAAGTCTGGCTGGCAAAAGCCTGGGTGCTCAGCTCGCCAAATATGCTCTCTATCGCCACGCGATAGGCTTGCATCCCGGCGACATTCTCGATCCGCCCGGGCAAGAGCAGATCCTGCACCATGTACAGGACCAGCAGAGTGCGCATCCCGTAGAAGGAAAAGCGCTCCCACATCTCGGTAAAGGCGAGGAAGAAAAGGCCCTTTGGATGACCCATCAATTGGCCGTGATCGGCCGGACCCGCTCTTTCCATCAATCCCCCTTTGATCTGGAAACTATGCTGTTCGAGATTTGGGCTATGCGGCTTCGGCTTGCCGCGACGTTGCAGCCTTGGCGTGTGTGGCGATTTCGTCGGCCAGCGTTTCGATCAGCTCTAACGGCAGGTCGTGTCCCCAACCCGGAATGGTCTTGATCCTTGCGCCCGGAATATGCGCCGCCGTGTCGTGCCCATGGGCGACCGGGATCAGAGGATCTTCTTCGCCATGGAGCACTAGGGTCGGCACATCAAGGCCTTTGAGCATCTTGCGCCGATCGCCATCTGCAACGATTGCACCCAATTGCCTGACCACCCCCTCGGGATAGACGCTGCGCCGCACATTCGCGCGAATGCGCTCGCGCAGCCGATCCTCGTCGGCCGGATATCCCGGACTCCCGATCGTACGGACAACCTTGATTCCATGCTCGATGAGCACATCCTCTTCCATCGATGCAGGCCGCCTGATCAGCGCCTGCACCGCCTCTCGCTTTGCCCTGGGCAGTCGGCGGCTGCCCGTTGAAGAGAAAATCGAGGTGAGCGATTTCGTCTTGTGCGGATGCCGCGCAGCGAAATGCTGGGCGATCATTCCGCCCATGCTGGCACCCACAATATGCGCCTGATCAATTTCCAGCGCATCGAGCAGTCCGGCACTATCCTTGGCCATATCGGGCAAACCATAAGGCACCTTTGGCTTGAGGCCGAACATGTTCATCAGCATCATTTTGGGTATGCCGGGACCCTTCACGCCGTGAAACTTGTGGCTCAGGCCAATGTCGCGATTATCGTGACGAATGACGCGGAATCCTCGTGCCACCAGCGCCTCGACCAATTCGATCGGCCACACCGTCATTTGCGAGGCAAAACCCATGATCAGCAAGATCGCCGGATCGCTTGGATCGCCATGCTCGTCGTAGTGGATGGTCAAGCCGTTGGCACTGACTTCAGGCATTGCGAATATTCTCCCTTGTGGCGTCTTAGATCGCCCCAATCGATCCGGGTCTGCCAGTTGGAACCTATTTGCAGCCAATGCGCAAGTGCGCCAATTGTCAGGCGGCCTCGGCAGATTGCGGCATCAGCCGCATGACATGATCCATGAAATCGATGTCGGCTGGCCTGCCCTGGCCATCGATCGCAAAGCCAGAATAGCCACTCTCGCGCACCTCGTCGCAGATATTGCGATAGGCGCCTACTCCGCCGAGATAGGGCATGAAGACGCGCGGCTTGCCCGGAATATTCGCTCCCAAGTACCAATTGTTTGCGTGAACAAAGACGGTCAGATCGGCAATTTCGCCATTGTGCGCGGTCCACACCTCTTCGCTTTCGGCAAGCGGCTCGATCGTCGAGGCGCCGCGATCGCGCAGGTCAACCATCGCCTGGGAGACCCAGTCGACATGCTGCTCGATCGACGTCGGCATGTTCGACATGACCGAGGGGCTGCCCGGTCCGGTGATGGTGAATAGATTGGGAAAACCCCGGTTCATCAGGCCGAGATAGGTTTTGGTCCCTTCGGCCCATTTGTCCTTGAGCGTCACCCCTTCGCGTCCGCGAATGTCGATCCGGGTCAGCGCCCCCGTCATTGCGTCGAAACCGGTCGCAAGCACGATCGCATCGACTTCCACCAATTCGGCGCTGGTCTTGACCCCATCTGCGGTAACCGCCTCGATCGGGGTCGCGTTTAGATCGACCAGCCGCACATTGTCGCGATTGTAGGTCTCGAAATAGTCTATATCGACGCACAGCCGCTTGGAGGCGAAGGGATAGTCCCTGGGGCACAGCAGTTCGGCAACCACAGGATCTTTCACTCGTTCACGAATCTTGCCGCGCACGAACTCGCCCACCAGATCGGCCGCTGCAGTTTCGAACAAAGTATCGGGGAACGCACCGATGAAGCCCGGCAGCCCGCCATAGGCCCAGCGTTTCTCCAAGTCCTCTTCGAGCTCGTCCTGGGTCGATTCAAGCGCGGGCTTGGGTGACATGGGCAGCGGCAGCGCCGCACCAAATTGCGAAACCCGCGCGTTCTGGCGCAGTCCGGAATAGCCCGCGCGATAGTCGCGCCAATGCTCGTCCGACAAGGCGTGGTTCTGCGCGGGGACGACGTAATTGGGCGTGCGCTGGAATACTGTGAGCTGCTTCGCCTGCTTCGCGATCAGGGGAATCGACTGGATCGCGCTCGACCCGGTGCCGATCACCGCCACACGTTTGCCGGTGAAGTCCACGCCCTCGTGCGGCCAGGTCCCGGTGGCGTAGATCTCGCCAGCAAAGCTATCGAGCCCGGGAATGTCAGGCCGATTGAAAGATGAAAGGCACCCAGTGGCCGCGATCACGAAGCGCGCAGAATAGCTCCTGCCCCTGTCGGTCTCGACCAACCAGCGATGCGCATCCTCCTGCCAATGCGCCGCCGTGACCCGGGTCTCGAATTCGATGTCGCGCCTCAGGTCGAACCGCTCGGCCACGTGCTGGAGATAGCGCAGGATCTCGGGCTGCGCGGCATAGCGCTCACTCCAGTCCCAGTCGGCCTCAAGATCCTTGTCGAAACTATAGGAATATTCGACGCTCTCGATATCGCAGCGGGCGCCGGGATAGCGGTTCCAGTACCAGGTGCCGCCAACGTCGTGCCCGGCCTCTATCGCGTGCGCGCTAAAGCCCAGCGCGCGCAGCTTGTGCAGCATGTAGAGGCCGGAAAAACCCGCCCCCACGATGATCGCGTCAAATTCCTGGTCTGCCATAGCGTTCTCCCTGCGGCCGGGCCTGACTACGAGTGTTGCGCGGATTGGACATTGGAGTCCAGCCTACAGTTCAGTACCCGGCTGGAGCCACATTCAGGTCACTAGCGGTCAATGAGCATTGACTCGGGTCAGCTTCCCCCGACCGGCAGATCACTATTGATGATGTCCGCGGCGGCTTTCCACACGCCATCGACTTTCCGCCAGACGACCACATACTTGCCGGTATCGATCTGTTCCGTACCTTCTGGCGCAACCACCAGACGATAGGTCCCGCGATCGAGCGCCATATCTCCCGAGGATGACACATCGATCTGTTCAGGCGCGAAAGTGAGATCGAAACCGGGTGTGCTCATCATCCCCGCCCAGTTTTGTTCAATCGCAGCGTGGCCCTTTCCGATGGGCGCATTGGGCGGCATGAAGGCACCATCTTCGGTGTACAGTTGAGCGATTGCGGCCGAATCCTTTGCTTTGATCAGCTCGAGCCATTTGGCGACCTGGCCGCGTATGGCTTCTTCGTCTGCAGCACTGGTGGTGCTTGCAGAAACTTCGGGCGTCGCGCTGTCCGCACTCTCTTTTCCAGCGTCACAAGACGAGGCCAGCAAAACAGTCGAAGCAAGCAATAGAATTCGGTTCGTCATGGCATCCCTCCGCAAGCTCATGAAGACTTTAAAATAGCATGGAATTGCTAGGGCCACCAAACGCAAAGTCCATTATTGATTGTGGTGACTTCGCACCGAATTTCGAACTCTATCGGACTATATGGC
>SBHJ01000057.1 GCA_006226465.1 Alphaproteobacteria bacterium
GTGCTGGTGTCGCCTTCGGCCTTCTTGAGCGCAGAAGGAGCAACCAGCGTCGCAATGGTGAAGTCGCGATCGGTGATCGCGCTGACCGAACCTTCCGGAAGGGTGACTTCACTGATGTGGATCGAATCGCCAACGTCCTTGCCGGTTACGTCGATCTCGATCTCGCCGGGAATCTTGTCGTTTTCGCAGACAAGTTCGAGTTCGTGACGAACGATATTGAGCACGCCACCCTTCTTGAGACCGGGCGAAGCTTCTTCGTTTAGGAACACGACAGGGACCGAGACCTCGATCTTGCCGCCCTTGGTCATGCGCAGGAAATCGACATGCTCGGGACGGTCGTTGACCGGATGGAGCGCGACGTCCTTGGGCAGGGTGCGGATAATCTTTCCACCCAGATCGATCTCGACGATCGAGTTCATGAAGTGGCCGGTGCCAAGCTGGCGGACCAGTTCCTTCGCCTCGACGTGGATCATCGTGGGTTGTTCTTTGCCGCCATAAATCACGGCGGGTACACGGCCATCGCGACGCAATGCACGGGAGGCTCCCTTGCCAGCCCGTTCGCGCGCTTCGGCCGGTAGGGTCAGAGCTTCGCTCATGTCACTTACCTTTCGAAATGCATTGGTTTTTCATTCGGTCCGCCACACCTCCAGGGATGACCATGGCGCCGAAGGGCGGCCCTTTAGGGAGGAATGCCGAGATTGGCAAGCGTTCTCGGCTCAAGCAGCGAAGCGTGAGGCGGGCAGGAAAGCCTTATTGAATGCGCTCAAGCGAATATCCATTGGCTTCTAGCAAAGCAGCTAATCCATCCGGACCTAGCAAATGCGCCGTTCCGACTGCAACCAGCGGACGCTTGCCCGCCTTGAGCAGCACATCGATCTGTTGCGCCCAATCGCGGTTGCGTTTGACGAGCAGGGCCGCACGCAATTCCGGATCGGCAAGAATGCCGTCCTCCATCGCGTTTTCCAGCGTGGTGGCATCGCCGATCAGCCAGGCTCTGCGCAGGCGATCCGGATTTTCCTTCCGGGTTTCCGATTCCTTGATCACTCCCAGCAGCAAATCGATCTGATCGCGTTCCGCAAGGGCGTCAAAGATAGCGAATTGCCGCTCGGCACCTTCAAGCTCAACCACCTCGCGGCCGGCAAAATCGCGAACCAAGGCTCGATCAGCACCGTTCTTGCTCTCACCGGCATCATCGGTGGGGCTCAGCATCAGGGCCGCCGCCCAGGTCTCGATGTCGGCAAAATCGCTGGCCCGATAGGTCGATTGTCCGATCAGATCGAACAGCGCCGGTCGTTGTTCCTTCGGAACACGCTCGGCAATGTCGGGCTGGCCGGGCGTTGTGGCGTAGGCGACAAAGGTCCGTGCCAATGCCTGGTTGTCGTCTAGATTAGCAATCTCGACCACCAATGTGTCGGCCCGCGTGATCGCGCCGCGCAAGGTTTCGGTCCGCCAGTTGGTGCCATCGGGCAAGGCGTGGATAGTGCCGAACAGCCAGGCCCGCGGCTTACCCCCTGCGTCGTTGACCTGGTAGAGGATCGGCGCGGGATCAGGCGTAATTTCGGGCGTCTCAACCTGCTGCTTGCATCCGGCCAGCGCCAGCGCAGCGACCAGCAGGATCGATAGTGATCGGATCACTGCAGTCGCTCGACCCTGAGGCCAAGCTTGGCCAGATCTTCCTGTACGCTCTGCGCGCCTGCCAAATGACCCGCACCCACGGCGATGAAGACCGTGCCCGGTGCATCAAGGCGATCGTCGATCCATGCGGCCCAGGTCCGGTTGCGGCTGTAGAGCAGCCGGTCAGCCAGAACTTCATCGCTCAAATCGTTGTTCATCAATGCAGCAAGGGCATCGGCATCGCCTTCGAGCCATTCCTGGACCATCTGATCGAGCATAGGCTTGATGCCATCGATATTGGCGGCAGTTTCGGTGAGGAATGTCACTTGCGATTCCTGCGGCAATTGATCGAAAATGCCCAACTGGAATTCAAGCGTTTCGAGCGCTTCGTGCTGCTTCTCTCCGGCGTTGCTTAGCAAGACCTGTTCAACGCCTGAATCTGGTGAATAGCCCTGCTGGAGCAGCGGCAGCATGGTCAAGGAAATGCCGGCATACCATGGTTCGAACCGATCGAACGCTGTCTCTGGCAGTCCCAGCTTCCGCATAGCTTCGGCGTAAGTTGTCTTTTGTTGCTCGCTCAGCAGCGAGCGCAGTGGAGTTTCCGGCGGCAGCAGACCGGTATTCAGAACGAGTTGCTGCATCCTGGAATTCGTCGTTTCGTCCATCTCGATCTCGGTGACGATCGTGTCGGACGAGCCAAGTGCCTGGGCGATCTTGCCTTTATACCATTCCACCCCTTCCGGCAGGGCATGCACCGTGCCGAACAGATAGATCGTGGTGTCGTCGTCAGAGACTCTCCACAATGCCGGTCCAGCAGGCGAAGCCAGCGCTGCGGATTCGGTCTGTGCAACTGGGGAAGCAATTGTTTCGTCATCAGCCAGCGCAGCGCCGGAGCAGACCAGGGTTGCTGCCGCAATTGCACCGAAAATCTTCTTGAAAGTCAGTACCATGAAATTCTGCTTCCTTCCCATTGCGGCCAGATGCCAGCAAAGTCCTTGCGATGGCAAGGCACAGATTTGCATCATCTGCCTTAATCGCGCGTTGACGCGATCAGCAATGCGGATCACTTTCAGGTCTGGAGAGATAAAGCATGACCACTACTCATTATCGCACCTGCCATATCTGCGAGGCCAATTGCGGAGTGATCGTCGAGATCGAAGAGCGCGAGGTGGTCTCGATCAAGGGCAACCCCGACCATGTGCTCAGCCGCGGGCACATTTGCCCCAAGGCGACCGCCATTGCCGACCTGCAATCGGATCCGGACCGTTTGCGCAAGCCGGTGAAGCGCACTGCCGATGGCTGGCAGGAAATGGAATGGGACCAGGCTTATCGCGAGATTGCCCAGCGTTGCGCCGAACTGGAGGCCGGCGGAGCTCGATCAGCCTTCTATCGCGGCAATCCGGGCGCACACGACTATGCGCTCTCGACTCAGTCGCCCTATCTCCAGCGTGCAGTGGGTGCTCGCGGCACGTTTTCGGCAACCACACTCGACCAGATCCCGCATCATTATGTGCAATTGCAGATGTACGGCCATGTCAGCCTGGCGGCAGTGCCCGATATCGATCGCGCGCAGGTAATCGTGATCGTCGGCGGCAATCCGGTTGCCTCGAACGGCAGCATCTGGACTGTCCCTGATTTTCGCAAGCGGGTGAAGGAAATGCAGGCGCGCGGCGGAAAGCTGATCGTGGTCGATCCACGTCGGACCGAAACTGCCGCCATTGCCGACCAATGGGTGCCGGTGAAGCCGGGTACTGACACCGCGCTGCTAGTCGGCATCCTGCAATGCGTGCTTGAAAATGGCGACACGCTGCGCCCGGGGCTGGCCGAGCTGGTTGACGAAAGCTGGGCAAAGGTAAGGCCGCTAGTTGCTGCCTTCGACCTCAGCAAATTGAGCGCACATTGCGGCGTATCAGAGAGCGAGATTCGCGGCATCGCACAGACCCTGAAATCGCAAGGTCCAGGCGCGATCTACGGCCGGATGGGCGTTTCGGTGTGCGAATTTGGGGCGCTTAACCAATGGTTGGTCCAACTGATCAATCTCGCGACCGGAAACCTTGATCGGGAAGGCGGCACCATGTTTCCGCAGCCATTGCTCGATCTGGTCAGCTTTGCCGGACGTGGATCGATCAAGACGATCGAGACCGCGCGCGGCACCTTGCCATCGGTGATGAGCGAAATTCCAATGATCGCCTTTGCCGAAGAGCTGCTGCGCGAGGATGAGCAAAGGGTTCGCGTGTTGTTTGTAATAGCCGGAAATCCGGTGATCTCCGCACCTGATGGTGTGCGCACCGAGCAAGCGCTTGAATCCCTCGACCTGATGGTGGCGATTGATCCGCAGATCACCGAGACCACGCGCCATGCGCACTATATATTGCCGCCCTGCGGCCCGTTGGAGAAGGATCACTTCAGCTTTTTCTTCGGTCCGCTCGCGATCCGCGATTTCGGGGCCTATTCGCCGCCGACCTTGCCGATGGAAGCGGGAGCAAAGGCAGATTGGGAAATCACCGCCGAGCTGGCGCAAGCGATCTTTGCTGCCAAGGGCAAGGCCGCGCCCAACATGGAAACCCCGCGCGAACGGCTCGACATGATGCTGCGCGCCTCACCCGCCGGGATGACCTTGGCCGAGGTTGAGGCGCAGCCCAACGGTGTCGACCTCGGCCCACTCAAGCCGTGCATCGCCAAACGGGTTATGACCGAGGACAAGAAGATCCACGCGGCCACCGATGCGCTGATCGAGGAACTGGGCCGCTTCGCTTCGAGCATGGCCGAAGTACCCGGCGATGCCTTGCGGCTGATCGGGCGGCGGCATGTTCGCTCCAACAACAGCTGGCTGCACAATTCGCATCGCCTGGTAAAGGGGCCGGATCGCTGCACACTGATGATCCATACCAGAGATGCTGCCGAGCGCGGTCTTGCGAACGGCGATCTTGCCGAAGTCACCTCGCGAGTAGGGCAGGTCACGGTCGCGGTGGAAGTGACCGAAGACATGATGCCGGGCGCGGTTTCGCTGCCGCATGGCTGGGGTCATCACCGCGAAGGGGTCAGCTGGAAAACCGCTGCTGCGCATGCCGGGGTCTCGATAAACGACTTGACCGACCCTCAGCGCTACGATCCGCTCACTGGCAATGCCGTACTCAATGGCACGCCGGTAACGGTTGCGCGCGCGCAGGAAGTGGCTGCAGCGGAGTGAATTTGCCGCCTTGCGGCATTGACGGTTTGGGGGCGTTCCGCCATGGGCGCAGCCCATGAGCGCAGCACTGCCCCAAAGGGACCCGAAGAACTCGTTCCAGGACATGATCCTGGCGCTCCATGACTATTGGAGTGCGCAGGGCTGCGTCGTGCTGCAACCCTACGACATGCGGATGGGCGCGGGCACGTTCCACCCGGCAACCACGCTTCGCGCGCTGGGGCCAGAACCGTGGAATGCTGCCTTCGTGCAGCCAAGCCGCCGCCCAACCGATGGCCGCTATGGCGAGAACCCCAACCGGCTTCAGCATTATTACCAGTACCAGGTGATCATGAAGCCGAGCCCGCCCGATTTGCAGGAGCTTTACCTCAAAAGCCTGGAAGTGATCGGGATCGATCCGCTCAAGCACGATATCCGCTTTGTGGAGGACGACTGGGAATCGCCCACGCTTGGCGCATGGGG
>SBHJ01000305.1 GCA_006226465.1 Alphaproteobacteria bacterium
ACCGCCAGCACCCGGTCGGCCCCGGCACGGGTGATCAGATCCGCTACCAGCTTGGCCGAGATCGGCGTGCGCGGGCCGGGTTTGCGATCCTGCCGCGCGTAGCCAAAGTAGGGCACCACCGCCGTGATCCGCTTGGCCGATGCGCGCTTCAACGCATCGGTCATGATCAGCAATTCCATCAAATTGTCGTTCGCCGGGAAGCTGGTCGGCTGGATCACGAACACATCCTCGCCGCGGACGTTTTCGTGGATTTCGACGAAGATCTCTTCATCGGCAAATCGACGAACGCTGGCGTCGGTCAAAGGCAATTCGAGATATCCCGCGATCGCCCGGGCAAGCGGGAGGTTCGAATTGCCGGACATGATTTTCATTGTGCGAATCCCCGGGTGCAGATCATGCCCCCGCCTAGACGAGAAGCGTGCAATTGCAACAGTGCGCAGTGGGGCGTTTTGCCCAGCGCCATGTTTGATTGGCTTCAAGCGCCAGCGCTCGCGTCCGCTCGCTCGGCTATCCTCGCTCCCTCACGGTCGCTACGGGCGCGCAGTCGCGCTTGCCGGTTGCTCCGCAGCCGGGGCCCTTGTCAGGTGATCTTGTGCTCACCGCGGATCCAGCGAACCGTACCGCTGGAGGCGCGCATCACCACACTGTGCGTCGTCATCTTGCCGCCGCGCAACCGCTTGACCCCATCGAGCAGCGAACCCGAGGTGACGCCAGTGGCAGCAAAGATGCAGTCACCCTTGGCAAGGTCGTCCAGCTTGTAGATCCGGTCGAGATCGGTGATCCCCCATTTGCGCGCGCGCGCCTTTTCATCGTCGTTGCGAAACACGAGGCGTCCGTTGAACTGGCCGCCGACGCAGCGCAGCGCCGCCGCCGCCAGCACACCTTCGGGCGCCCCGCCCTGGCCCATATACATGTCGATCGTGGTGTCCTCGTCGGTTACGGCGATCACGCCCGCCACGTCGCCGTCGCCGATCAGCACCACGCCGCAGCCCAGGCCGCGCAGCTCGGCGATCAGTTCCGCATGGCGAGGGCGATCGAGCACGCAGACGATGATTTGCGATGGATCGACACCCTTGACTGCGGCCACCGCCTGCACGTTCTCGGTCGGGCTCTTGGCAAGGTCGATGATCCCTTCGGGATAGCCCGGGCCAACTGCCAGCTTGTCCATATAGACATCGGGCGCGTTGAGCAGGCCGCCTTCTTCGGATGCCGCCAGCACGGCCAACGCATTGGGGCCGGCTTTGGCGGTGATGGTTGTGCCTTCGAGCGGATCGAGCGCAATGTCGATCTTGGGGCCGCGGCCCGGCGCACCGCCAACCTTTTCGCCAATATAAAGCATCGGCGCCTCGTCACGCTCGCCCTCGCCAATCACGACAGTGCCGTCGATATAGAGTGTGTCGAACGCCTTGCGCATTGCCTCGACCGCAGCGGCATCGGCGGCCTTCTCATCGCCGCGCCCGATCAGTTTGGATGCCGCGACAGCCGCCGCTTCGGTCACGCGTACCATTTCGAGCACCAGCACCCGATCAAGTGCATTTGTTTGGCTGGATGTGGCGGTGTTCATTGGCAATTCAGTCCCCGGCTTGTGATTAGGGAGAGCGCTTAGACGGTGGGAGCGAGTCTTGTCGAGCATAGCAATGCAAGTGATCCGCAATTGGGCCATCCTGCCCATGGCGATTGGCATTGCAAGCCCGCAACCGCTGCGCGCGAGTGAGGAAACCCCTCAGCCCGATGGATCGGTGACTATCGATATTCTGGCGCGCCCGAACACCGACGACGAGCTTGATCCTCGGCTGGTCGAAGAATGTGTGCGCCAGGAGGATGCTGCTCAAATCTCGCGCGAGATCGTGGTGTGCCGCGAAATCCGTCAGGGTGACGAGCATCGTTATGAAACATCTGCCGAGGCCGAACGCCGCTATGCAGAAGAGACCGCATTTCGCGATGCGCCCGCCACACCCGATGTCGATGGCCCGGGCATATTCAAGGGGCCCGCGACCGTCGGCAGCCTCTGCATCCCGGGATTGCAGAAATGCCCTCCCCCACCGGCCTTGATCGTGGACGTGACGGCATTGCCGCAGGCCCCGCCCGGATCGGATGCGGACCGGATCGCGCGTGGCCTGCCGCCGCTGGGCAGGGACGATGCCATCATAGCTGAGGCAGAGCTTGGCCTCCCTCCTCCGTTTGCACCCGAGGAGGCAACCGGAATCAATCGCGCAGGATCGGCAGCACCAGCGGCTGAGCGGTAAGGCTTTCCGAGCCATCAAGCAGTTCAAGCGCTGCGCGCACGCTCCGTTCGGGCCCCTCGTGCGTAACCATGGCGACCAGAACATCGCCGCCACCCTCGGCCCGGCCTTTCTGGATCAGGCTCTCGATCGAGACCCCGGCATCGCGCATGGCTGCGGTAATCTCCGCCAGCACGCCCGGCCGATCAGCAACGGTGAAACGGATATAGGTGCTTTCGATCCTGTGGCCGGATTCGGTCGGCGGCATAGCCTTGAGCTGCGCCACGGGAATCGAAAATGGTGCGCCCACTTCGTCGCGCGCGATATCGATCAGGTCGGCCACCACCGCGCTGGCGGTTGGACCTTCTCCCGCACCAGCCCCCTGGAACAGCAAGCGCCCTGAGAAATTGCCTTCCGCCACCACGGCATTGGTCGGGCCGTCCACTCCGCTCAGGGGGTGCTCCTTCGAGACCAGGCATGGCCGCACGCGCTGCAACAGTGTGGGCGTACCGTTCTCTCCCGGTTCGACATCGGCCATGGCGATCAGGCGGATGACATAGCCCAGCGCATCGGCCTGCGCGATATCGGCCGCGCCGACGCTCGTAATGCCGGTCGCCCGCACCGCTTCGAAATCGATGCGCGCGCCGAAACCGATCGCGGCGAGGATCGCCAGCTTGTGTGCCGCGTCCACCCCTTCGATATCGAATGTGGGATCGGCCTCGGCATAGCCGAGCCGCTGGGCATCGGCGAGCACTTCGGCGAAATCGGCGCCGGTATCCTCCATTGTCGAGAGGATGTAATTGCAGGTGCCGTTGAGGATCCCATAGATCCGTTCAAGCGCATTGGCGGAGGTTCCCTCGCGCAGGCCCTTTACCACCGGGATGCCGCCCGCCACTGCCGCCTCGAACTTCAATGCCACGTCCCGTTCTTCGGCCGCCTCGGCCAGTTCAAGACCGTGATGCGCAATCATTGCCTTGTTGGCGGTGACCAGCGCCTTGCCCCGTGCAAGCGTCTTGCGGGCCAGCTCCAGCGCAGGTCCATCCGAACCACCAACCAGTTCGACCACCACATCGACATCGCCGCGCGCGGCCAGGTTGGCCATGTCGTCTTCCCAGGCGAAACCGCTCAAGTCGATCCCACGGTCCCGGTTCCGGTCGCGCGCGCTCACGGCCACGATCTTCAGCTCGCGCCCGGCGCGAGCCGCAATCAGATCATGATTGGTTTCGAGCAGGCGAACGACACCCGTTCCAACAGTGCCAAGCCCGGCAAGTCCGATCCTGAGCGGTTCAGCCATCGGCTTTCTCCAACGCCGGAAATCCGAACGCTGCGCGCGTTTCATCGGAAATTCTCTCTGGCAGGCCGCTGGCGAGATCGACCTGGACCTGGACCAGGCGAATATCGGCGCGATGGACGCCATCGTCCGCACCGTGAAGCGAAACGAGCATGGTCATGCTGCTTGTCCCGATCCGCTCGACCGTCAGCCGCCCTTCGACCAGCTCGTCGTTGCGAATCGGCCTCAGGTAATCGACCTCGGCACGGCGGACATGAAATTCCAGATCGGGTGCCATGCCGTGCGCCCGCCGTTCGCGGAGATATTCCGTCACCAGAATGTCTGCATATTCGAGATAGCGCGAATTGAACACGACCGCTTGGGGATCGACTTCGGCATAGCGCACACGAAAGTTATAGGTGAATGGCTGGGTCATATCCCTCGCCCCCTAGCGCGAGGCAGGGGTCTCAGGGAACCACTTTGTCTTGGGTCGGCGCTAGATGCGCTTGCCTTTCTCCCAAGACTCAACTCGAACTGCGGACACAGGGCCCCAACGAGGCCAGCACATAAGCATAGTCGCGTTCGGCCCGGCTGCGTTCTTCCGCAACCCGCGAAAGATTGGCACCCGATGGCAATCGCTGTGGCAGTGCGCAGGCGAGCCGATACCATTCGAGCGTATTGGGCGCAGGCGGCCTGGCCGCCTGGTCAATAATCTCGCCCCACGACACGCCCCATACCGGCGAACGGCCCGGACGGCGCAAGACGGTGAGCGAGACCGGCGCTCCGCTGCGCGTTTGGAGGAAGATCTGGGTTTCCGATTCGCCGGCAAGGTTGCCGGCGACCGACAAGGCATCGCGGACGCCGGTGATGACAGGCGGCGCATCGGGCGCGACCATCGCTGCAAGAATCGGGCGGAGACGCGATTCGAGCTCTGGCGAATAGGCTTGCTGGGCTTGCGGCCCTACCAGTTGGACCGCACCCGGTTTTGCGGGAACCACCCGGGCAAACAGCAGGACCTCCAGCTTCTTGAGCTTGGGTACCTTCCCGCGCGTATCGAGCGGAACATCGACGAGGTAACTCAGCGATTCGCCCACCGGCACGCGTCCCGCCAGCAGCGACAATGTTTCCGCCTCGACAAAGATTCGGGCGAATCCGGGTGTGACTCCTGCTGCGCGGTCAGGTTCGACGGTGACTTGCTTGCGAATCCGGGCGCGTATGACGACCTGCGCAGCATCCGACAAATCAGCCAAGTCCGCATAGGTCAGTCCGATTGTGGTGGCAGCCGGACTGGCCGGGTCGATGGCTTGAGCATGGCCAGAAACAGCGGTTGCAGCGAGCCCAGTCACCGCCAGCAAGCTGCTGAATCTAAATATTAACCTTCTGTAAACCATCAGTTGAACCTCGCCCATCCAATCACATCAATATCGCCGATCAGGATGACTCTCGCCGCAATCCAATATTGATGCAAGCGCCGCTGAATCACCGCTGAACTGATAAAGCGATTGCTTGGGCTGAGCTTGACGGTTAAAGCCGAAACTGGATTGCGTGACGTTGGGGACCAAGCAAGTCACCGTCTGGGTTGCGATCCGGCAGGCGCCGGATGGCACGCAGTCCGGGAGGATTTATGCCGCCCGGCCTGAAATGATTTGGAGGATATGCTCACGCGGGCTGCGGTTCGCGCTGGGTTAGTTGTCGGGATTTCCCGGCAAAGCTTATGGAG
>SBHJ01000267.1 GCA_006226465.1 Alphaproteobacteria bacterium
CAAGGGTGGCAGCGCATTAGCCGCTTAATCGCCAGCCATCCACCCTTGATCGCACCATATTTGCCGAGCGCCTCCACCGCATATTCGGAGCAGGAAGGCGCATAACGACATGTAGGCGGCAGGATCCGGCTGGGGCCCCACTGCCACAAGCGTGCAATGAAGATCAGCACATGCTTCATTTGCGATTGCCTTTGGAGGGTCTGCGCCGCGGTGGGTCACCCTTTCCAGCGGCAGCGCGATCAAGCGCCTGCGCCAGTTCTTCGCGCAGTTTACCGAAATCGCGCTCGATCGCTCTGTCGCGTGCGATCAGCACGTGGTCATAATCGGGCAGGCCCAGATCAGGCAGGGCTTCGCGGAGCAATTCGCGAAAACGCCGTTTGATTCGGTTGCGGACCACCGAATTACCGACCTTCTTGGTCACGGTAATGCCATAGCGCTTGCCCTGGCTCGCATTCGCGTTCGCCAAAAGCACGAAACCGGGGCGCGCCACGCGCAGGCCCCGGTTTGCTGCAAGAAAATCAGCGCGGCGACGCATCACCGCGATGTTCTTGGAATCAGTCGTTACGCTTACGCGCAAAGGTTCTTGCGGCCGCGCGCACGACGGGCGCGCAGGACCTTGCGGCCACCCGGCGTCGCCTTGCGGGCGAAGAAACCGTGACGGCGAGCACGCACGAGATTGCTGGGTTGGAATGTCCGCTTCATATCGTCCTCGAAATCAAACAGTGCCACTCGAGCGAATCGGGCAAGCACCAACAAAAAGGGCCGCCCGCAGAGGCGACCGCCTGTATGCGCAGGGCCGTTAGGGTAAGGCCGGTGCCAAGTCAAGCCGTGCGAGCTTCACCTCGTTCGTGTCCGAAATGCGTTCCGGGGCGATCCAGCCGCGCATACCATCGGCATCGAGCCACAGTGCGCGCTGGTGCGGCACCGAATTGGTCATGGCATAGAATGCCGCCGCACGATCGGCCGGCATACCCATCTCTTTGTAGTAATCGAGATAGAGGCGGTTTTCCGGGGCATTTGCGCCGAAATCGTCTGGCTCGCGCCCATAGGTATCGATCCACGAATGAACCGCAAACTCAGCGCCGTCATCTACCGTGCGTTCCGCCCCGGCGAGGAATAGCTCGACCGCACCCGAACGGACCGAGCCATTCTCCGGGACATGGGTGGCAATGCCCGCAGCGCGGATCATCCGGCCGAGCGCGAGATTGGCGATATCGTTACGGGTACCGGGCGCTTCGATGAATTCCAGCACCGCAATGTTCGGATGTTCGCGCAGCATGGCCTGGAACTGCGCCGGGCTTTGCCCATCGGTGGTTCCCACCAGCGCCGCGCGCCCCTCATCCAGCAAGCGGAACGGCCCATATCGCGGACCATCGGCCGCAAAGCCCGGCTGTGCAATGCGCGGCATTGCATAGCGTTCGGCAGCGGGCTGAAGCGCGGTTTCCGGTTCGCTCACGCGTACCCAGCGCTGCGTTGTCTCGTCCCATTCCTCGACCCAGCGTTCGACCGTCACCAGGCGCGATGCGGAATAGCTCTGCGCCGCCGCAGGGAGCGGCATAGCGACCACATGGATCAAGGCCAGAATCAGGATGGCAAGGCTGCGCATGGCACAATCTTGCCCCGACACCTCCTGCCGAATGGCAAAGCGAATTGCTTACCATGGGGTTATCGCCGCCCGTGCAGCTCGATTAACAAGCTTTAATTCGACTGCGCGCAGGCCACCCTGTTGTCAGGCCATGAAGGGAATTTGCACGTGGTCGCGCTGGTCAGGACAGTGGCCTATTTGGGGCTCGAAGCGCGCAGTGTCGAAGTGCAATGTTCGATTGCGCCGGGCCTGCCGAAATTCAACATCGTCGGCCTGGCAGACAAGGCGGTGGGCGAGAGCAAGGAACGGGTGCGCGCCGCTCTGGCCTCGATGGGACTAGCCCTTCCTCCCAAGCGGATCACCATCAACCTTTCACCGGCGGATCTGCCCAAGGAAGGTTCACATTACGATCTGCCAATCGCGCTGGCACTGCTGGCAACAATCGGTGTGACCGATGCCGAGCAGCTGATCGACTGGATCGCGGTGGGGGAGCTGGCACTCGACGGGCGAATTGTCGCGTCTCCCGGCGTGCTTCTGGCTGCGCTCCATGCCAGCGAGCAGGAAACGGGCTTGATCTGTCCTGCAGTGCAAGGGGCAGAGGCACGCTGGGCCAGCGGCGTTCCTGTTCTCGCCGCGCCCGATCTCGTCAGCCTGCTCAACCACCTGAAGGGCACGCAGCGCCTGCCCGAACCGCCCCGCGGCGAAGTAGAGCCGGCGGTCCCGGTCGCCGATCTCAAGCAGGTCAAGGGGCAGGAAATCGCCAAGCGCGCGCTGGAGATTGCCGCGGCGGGCGGTCACAATCTGCTGATGGTGGGGCCGCCTGGCGCCGGCAAGAGCCTGCTCGCGTCGTGCCTGCCGGGTATCCTGCCCGAACTGACCCCGGCCGAAGCGCTGGAGGTTTCGATGGTTGCCTCGGTCGCCGGAACGCTTGAAGGCGGGCGGATCAGCCGCAACCGCCCCTTCCGCGCTCCGCACCATTCGGCCAGCATGGCGGCACTGACCGGTGGCGGGCTCAAGGTTCGCCCCGGCGAGGTCAGCCTTGCGCATCTGGGCGTGCTGTTCCTCGACGAGCTGCCCGAATTCCAGCGCCCGGTGCTCGATTCGCTGCGCCAGCCACTCGAAACCGGGAGCGTCGATGTTGCCCGGGCCAATGCCCACGTCACCTTTCCCGCGCGGGTCCAGCTGATCGCCGCGATGAACCCATGTCGCTGCGGGCATTTGGGCGACCCGGCCCTGGCTTGCAGCCGCGCGCCGCGCTGCGCCGCCGATTATCAGAGCAAGGTCTCCGGTCCGATGCTCGACCGGATCGACTTGCACGTTGAAGTCGATCCGGTGAGCGCGGCCGACATGGCCTTGCCACCACCAGCAGAAGGGAGCGCAGAGGTTGCTGCGCGGGTGGCCAAGGCACGAGCAATCCAGACCGCACGGTCTGATGAGACCGGCGCCCGCAGCAATGCAGAACTGAATGGGGGATCGCTGGAGAAATGGGCCACTCCAGATGAGGCCGGGCAAAAATTGCTGCTGCAGGCAGCCGAAGCACTGCGCCTATCCGCGCGCGGCTATACCCGCATGCTCAGGGTCGCGCGGACCATTGCCGATCTCGCCAGCGCAGAGCAGGTCGCGCGTATCCATATTGCTGAGGCGCTCAGCTATCGCAGGCAAGCGCCACGGGCTTGAATCGTTCAACCCGCTGCAGAAGCCTTCTTCGCCGAAGCCAGATCAACCACATCACCACGCCCGAGCGTGTCGGCAGCGCTGGCGCGCGTCCCATCGGCGCGAATGCCGACATTCGGGCGATTCACCAGCCACAGATCCTTGTGTGACAGAATCCGTCCATCATGCGAAAGGATCGAAACTGGGCCAATCGGCAAACGGTCGAGTTCATCGACCAGCACCGGATCTTCGAAGACTTCACCACCGTACTTCTGCCCCCATTGGCGCAGTGCAATCATAGCAGGCAGCAAATCGAAGCCCTTGTCGGTCAGGCGGTATTCAATCTTGCGACGATCATCGGCACACGGCTCGCGTTTCAGGATGCCATGCTCAACCAGTTTGGCGAGTCGGTTGGACAGGATATTGCGCGCAATGCTTAGTTCGCTGAGAAATTCTTCAAAATGATGGACCCCGTTAAAGCTCGCACGCAGGATCATGAATGACCAGCGTTCCCCCATAACTTCAAGGGCTTGCGGCAGGCCGCATTCGATCAGCTGTTTCAGCGGTTCTCTTATATCGCCCATATCAGTCCTTTCCTTGCAACCTATCTAGCGACCATTCTTGCGGTCTGCAAAAAAATTTCAGTTTTTGGTTGCAACTTAAAACCTATCGTATTAGGTAGTGATTCGCAACTGGTTTTGATTCGAAACTGGCTGAAGCAAAATCCGAGCTGATAAAAGGACAATACAATGACCCCCTCTCTCCCCCTCTCCGGCCGCGTAGGCGTGTTTGCGCTGGCGCTGATCTACACTTCACTCACCTTCGGTGCGGCATTGACCCCGGCCCCAGCGGTCGCAAAGGACACCGGCCCCTATTACGTGGCCGAGCTGGCTGCCCCCGCCAAAGAAGCACGCACGATCGCGGGCGGTGTTGCATGGAATTGCGAAGGCACAACCTGCGTCGCAGGCAAGGGTAATTCCCGCCCGCTGCGCGTCTGCCGCAGCATCGAGCGCGAATTTGGCGAAGTGAAGAACTTCGTGACCAACGGCGAAGAGCTTGCCGAAGACAAGCTGGCAGCCTGCAACGCCTGACAATCCACTTCCCCCCTGCCCGTTTCCCTCTCCATGAACGGGTAATCATTGGGCCCTCGGCAACTCTTCACGCCGGGGGCCCTTTTTTTTGCTCAGGGCTGGATCAGGCCCCGCTCCAGCAAATCTTGCTCTAGCAGACTTGCTTCGCGGAAATGATGCACTTGCCACCCATCCCGTTCAGCGGAGATAACATTGGCCAAATTGTCATCCACAAACAACATTGCTTCCGGCGCATGTCCAAACCTTGCCGCCGCAAGTCGAAAGATTGCCGGGTCAGGCTTGGCCAGCCGTTCCACCCCTGAGACGACGATGTCGTCGAGGCGATCCAGCACCGACGCGGTAGGACGAAACATTTTCCAGAAATCGGCCCCGAAGTTGGTAATTGCAAACAGCGGAATCCTGGCTTGCGCCAGGCGTTCGATCAGATCCGCTGTTCCAGGCACCGGGCCAGGGATCGAATCGAGGAAGTTTTCAGCATAGGCATCGATCAGGTGCGCATGTCGCGGAAACAAGGCTTTCCTCTCCGGTATTATCTCGGCAAGCGGGCGCCCCCTGTCATGTTCGAAATGCCACTCCTCCGTCACAACGTTGGCGAGGAACCAGTCGAGCTCTTGTGGGTCGTGGATCAGCCGCGAAAATAGGTGGCGCAAGTCCCACTGGACGATGACCCGGCCAATATCGAAAACCACGGCTTCGACAGTCTGTGCCAATCCACTGCTCCTGAAACAGCAACGGCCCGCGCTCCACTAGGAGGCGAGCCGGTGAGATGCTTGCCTGCCCAGGCAGGCCGCTAAATCGCGCGAATCAGCCCTGGCGAGCCTTGAACCGGCGGTTGGTCTTGTTGATCACATAGGTCCGGCCACGACGGCGGATA
>SBHJ01000170.1 GCA_006226465.1 Alphaproteobacteria bacterium
GGCGCTTGAGCAATCGGGAGCTGACGGTGTGATGATCGGGCGGGGTGCCTATGGCAAGCCGTGGTTACTCGGCCAGATCATGCATTGGTGGCGCACTGGCGAAAAGCTCGATAGCCCCTCTTTCGACGAGCAGTACGAGACAATTGTCGAACACTATCGCGACATGCTCGATCATTACGGTCGTAATGTAGGCTGCAAGATCGCGCGCAAGCATCTCGGTTGGTACACCAAGGGGATGCATGGCTCGGCAGAGTTCCGCAACCATGTGAATTTCATCGACGACCCCGATCAAGTGCTGGGCGAACTGGAGCGATTCTATGAGCCCTTCCTGAGGCGCCTCGCAGCGTGATCGCGGCGGTGGATCGACCAGGCCCGGCCGCGCAAATCGGCGGAATGATCTTCGCCGTCCTGCTGATCGATGGTGCGGGCAGGGTGGCGGAAGCTAACCAGGCGGCGGAAAACATGCTGGGCCAAAGCGTGAAGCGATTGCTCGGCCAGACTATGGCTGAAGTGCTTCAGCTGCACGATGCACGAGTAATTGAAAGGCTCGAATCGGGCGACGCTTCACTCGTTGCACGTAATGTCGATCTCAGCGCGAATGGCCGCAACTTGCAGATCAACTTGACCATGTCCCCCGTGCCAAGCCATCCAGGTTGGCGCGTGCTGACGCTGTCTGATGGCGGTCGCAGCGATGAGCGGAGCGAAGATGGCAGCGGGGCAGCGACACTGAGCGCCCCCGCGATCCTGGCGCACGAGATCAAGAACCCGTTGGCGGCCATTCGCGGCGCAGGGCAGCTGGTCACGCGCAAGCTCAATCCGGAAGATCGACCGTTGGCGCGAATGATCACTGATGAGGTTGACCGAATTGCCCGGCTGATCGACCGAATGCAGCAATTGGGCAGCACCGTGGTCGAGCCTGCACGGCCATGCAATCCGCACGAAGCGATCCGTTCCGCCGTAGCAACCATTCGTGCCGGCGGCGGCGACGAAGTGGAGATTGTCGAAGAGTTTGACCCGTCGCTGCCGCCCGTTCTCGCCAACCGCGATGCACTGGAGCAGGTGCTGATCAACCTGATCTCCAACGCGCGCGATGCTGCAAGGGGAAACGATCTGCCGTGCGTCACCGTTCGCACGCGCTTTATTGGTGGATTGAATTTCAGCAGTGTGCGTGCGGGCAAGGCAATCCAGCTTCCTATCGAAATATCGGTCAGTGACAACGGGGCGGGCGTGGCGGAGGAATTACGCGAGCACATCTTCGAGCCATTCGTCACCACCAAGAAATCTGGGCAGGGCCTGGGACTCGCCCTGGTGCGCAAATTGGTGCGCGACATGGATGGCCGGATCAGCCTTCATCGTGACACATATGAAGGTTTGACCCAGTTTCGTTTGCACCTTCCGATGGCGGTTGAAGGGGCAGACGCATGAGCAGCAATCGGGTACTTCTGGTCGAAGACGACCGGGGCATCGCCACGGTGATCCGCGCCGCGTTGGAGGACGAAGGCTTTGGTATCGACCACTGCAGCAGCATTGCCGATCGCGATCGGCTGATCGAGGAGCACCGTTATGACGTGCTGCTCACTGATGTAATCCTGAGCGATGGCGACGGGATCCAGACGCTGGGCGTAGTGCGCGCGCGCGATCCGCAAATGCCGGTCATCGTCCTGTCGGCTCAGAACACGCTCGATACGGCGGTTCGCGCGAGCGAAACACAGGCATTCGAATATTTCCCGAAGCCTTTCGATCTCGATGAACTTGTTCGTGCAGTAAAGCAGGCGGTCGGCCAACGCGGGGATAGCGGAGCTGCGCCCTCGATCGAAGGGGATGGCATGCCGCTCGTGGGACGTAGCCCCGCGATGCAGGTGGTCTATCGCATGATTACACGTGTCTTGCGCAACGATCTGACCGTGCTTGTCACCGGCGAATCCGGCACCGGCAAGGAGCTGGTGGCAGAGGCAATCCACCAGCTGGGTGCGCGCAAGACCGGGCCATTCGTCGCGGTCAACGCCGCCGCGATCCCGTCAGAACTGATCGAGAGCGAATTGTTCGGGCACGAGAAGGGTGCCTTTACCGGCGCTATCAACCAGGCGATTGGCAAGTTCGAGCAGGCAAATGGCGGCACACTGTTTCTCGACGAAATCGGTGACATGCCGCCCGAAGCACAAACTCGTCTGCTGCGTTCGCTGCAATCTGGGCGAATTCGCCGTGTTGGTGGGCGACAGGAAATCTCGGTCGACGTCCGGATTATTGCCGCGACCAATCGCGATTTGATGCCAATGATCGCCGCCGGCAAGTTCCGCGAAGATCTGTTCTATCGCCTGAACGTGGTGCCGATAGAGCTGCCTCCGCTACGCCAGCGACGCGAGGATATTGAAGTTCTCACGCATCATTTCCTCGGGCTGGCGGCGGAGGACGGCCTGCCGCGCAGGCGGATTAGCAAGGACGTGACCAAGGCGCTGGAAACGCGGCATTGGCGCGGCAACGTGCGCGAGTTGCGCAATGTCGTCTATCGCCTCGCCCTGATGGCACGCAAGGACGTGATCGACATCGAAACGTTGGCCGAAGTGGTGGGGGAGGAAGCAACCATGGCGAGCGCGGCGGAGCACCGCGGCTTTGCGGGCGCGCTCGAATTCTGGCTCGACGCCAATCGGCCAGCGTCGGGTGCCATGTATCATGCGGCGCTTTCGGCTTTCGAGCGGCCGCTGTTCGAGCATGCTTTGCGCGAGACCGGCGGTAACCAGCTGCGCGCGGCCCGATTGCTGGGTATCAACCGCAACACCTTGCGCAAGCGTCTGGGAGAGCTGGAAATAGACCCTGACCAATTCAATCGTTCGACCTGATCCGCACGGAACAGAATTCTCTTGCATATTTGCAACACTGCTGTTGTAAACGCGCAACTATGGAGCTTTTCCCGAGCACGACTGCGAGACGGACACCGCGTTGGTGGCGACGGTTCGTAGTCGCATCGCGTCGGTCAAATGTGTTCCTGTGGTTGGGAATCCTCTCTGCCCTGGCACTGCTCGCTGTAGCCATTTACACCTGGATCGCATTCAGCAGCGCGCCTTCCGATGGCCAATTGCTGCCCACGGCTCGTGTCGCATCGATGCTGATCGGCGCGCTGATTCCATCATTGACCTTGCTGATTCTGTTCGGTCGCTGGTTGGCGTTGAGACGTGCGGCAGGCAGCACCGCAAGATTGCATGTGCGCCTGGTGTTCTTCTTCTCGATGATCGCCGCTGTGCCGACCTTACTGGTGGCAGCTTTTGCAGCCGTGTTGTTCCAGTCAGGCGTCGATTTCTGGTTTTCCGACAATTCACGGGGACTGATGGAAAACGCACGCGAGCTAGCCGATGGATATTACCAGCAAAACCAGCTGGAGGTGGGGCAAGAGACCGTCACTATGGCGGGCGACTTGCGCTATTACCTGTCGCGGCTCGACAGCGTGTCACTGGCAACAATGGCGGATGAAAACTTTGCCGATCTGGTGGCCTACCAGATGCAAGGGCGCGACATCAGCGAGAGTGTCATTATGCAGCGCGTCGCCGGTAACTCCATGAGAGTCGCGGCGGCCTTCAACCTGACTGGCGGGAATGATCCTACTGCTGTTGCCAAGGCTTCGATCCCGACGTTTGATCGGGGAGACCAGGTTTATATCACGGCTGAATCCGGCAGGATCGAAGCCATTGCACCGATCGATGCGAATACCGGAATCTACCTCTACAATGCGCGCAATGCCGAAGCGGATTCATTCAATTCGTGGGAGCGCGCCAGGTCCATTTCGTCGGCATACGATGTGCTGACGCGGCGCGCGCGCGCGCTGCAGCTGCGTTTCAACCTGGCACTTTATGTCGTTAGCCTGGCATTGGTCGGGGTGGCAGTGTGGTTTGCGCTGCGCTTTGCCGATCGCCAGGTTCAGCCCTTGACGGAACTCGTGGCTGCAGCAGGCGAGGTTGGTGCCGGCAATTTCTCGATGCGGGTTGAAGGGCGGACCGGTGCGGATGAGATTGGTCTGCTCAACCGCGCGTTCAATCGTATGACGGGGCAATTGGAGAAGCAAACCGCAGCATTGGTCAGCGCGAACCGACAGATCGACGATCGGCGCGCTTTCATGGAGGCGGTGCTCGAATCGGTGACAGCGGGCGTCATTTCGCTTGACGCCGAAGGCAAGGTCTTGCTGATCAACGGCTCGGCCCAGGAATTACTGATAGGTGATACCGGCGTTTCACCGGTCGGACTGAAGCTGAGCAAGGTTTCCCCTCAGATCGACCTTTTGGTCAAAGACCGGCTCAGCAGCGGCGTGATTACCCACCAGAAAGGGGCTGAATTGCTGACTTTGGCGGTCAAAATCGCGCGTGAAAAAGGCGGTCACGTGATTACGTTCGAGGATATTACGCGCCAGTTGCTCGACCAGCGTCAGGCGGCGTGGTCCGATGTCGCGCGGCGTATTGCACACGAGATCAAGAACCCGCTCACGCCGATCCAGTTGGCTACTGAGAGGCTTAACCGCCGCTACCGTAAACAGATCGAAAGCGATGGGGACCTGTTCGATGAACTAACCAGCACGATCATCCGACAGGTTGGCGATCTGCGAAAAATGGTCGATGAATTCTCCTCTTTTGCCCGATTGCCGAAACCGAATTTCCGCAACGAAGATGCGCTGGATCTGATTCGGCAGGCCTTGTTCTTGCAGGAAGTTGCGCACCCCCAGGTTAATTTTGCTTTCAAGTCGGAGGGTGTGTCTGACGGCAAGATCAACTGCGACCGCCACCAGCTAGGCCAGGCAATGACCAATGTCTTGAAGAACGCGGTCGAGGCGGTCGAAGCGCGGGCGCAAGGCGCTGAACCGGATTTTCGTGGGCAGGTGGAAGTCGAAGTCACTGCGAACGACGCAATGCTCACAATCGCGGTGGATGACAATGGCGTCGGCCTGCCGCAGGAACGCGAGCGGATCGTCGAGCCCTATGTTACCACCCGCGAGAAGGGGACTGGGCTGGGTCTCGCGATCGTCAACAAAATCGTCGACGAACATGGCGGCGACATGACGTTTTCCACCAACGAGCTGGGCGGCACACGTGTGGTGCTGCGCTTTGCTCGCGATCCTCTCCACACTCAGACTGGCACAGATCTCTGAAATGAAACGTGAATATCCAAAGCGAGAGCGACCATAGATGGCACTCGATATTCTGATCGTCGATGATGAGCG
>SBHJ01000200.1 GCA_006226465.1 Alphaproteobacteria bacterium
TCCATTGTCACAATCCTGCGTGCCTCGAACACGGTGATCGCTCCCAGGGCCAATGGAATGGCCGCGTCGGAAGCGGCGATCAACGGCGTTGCCACAAGTCCGGCCAGGATGCCGCGTCGATTGATCAGGCTGTGATTCACTCTCGATCTCCCCTCGTCTCCACCTTTGACCCGCAGGGTCCAAGGCACAAGCCCCTTTCGCTTGGCTGCATCCTTGCCTACATGGCGCGGCATCATGGCCCGCCCCAAACCGGAGACATTCGACAAGCAGAAGACCGTCGCGGAGAATCGCCGCGCGCGGTTCGATTATCATATCGAAGACAAATTCGAGGCTGGACTTGCGCTGCAGGGCACCGAAGTGAAGGCACTGCGTGCAGGTGAAGCGAGCATTGCCGAAAGCTATGCGGAGCTTCGCGGCGGAGAAGTGTGGCTGATCAACGCCAACATCCCTGAATACAGCCACGGTAACCAGCTCAACCATGAACCTCGCAGGCCGCGGAAGCTCTTGCTCCACGAGCGCGAGATCGACAAATTGTTCGGCGCGGTCGAGCGCAAGGGCATGACGCTGGTGCCGCTGTCGATCTATTTCAACAAGACTGGTAGAGCCAAGGTCGAGCTGGCTCTGGCCAAGGGCAAGCAGGCCCATGACAAGCGCCAGACGGTAAAGGAGCGCGACTGGAAGCGCGACAAGGCGAGATTGATGCGCGAACGCGGCTGAACCGCACCGCCATGGCACTGGTTTTCGCGCGAGGGCGCCCCATATCGATCCCCATGACCGTCCTGCCGATAATCCCTGTTTCGCACTTGCGAAAAGCATACGGGCGGAGCAAGGCAAATTCCATACGATGAGCCGCTTTGGATCGAAAACCTGGTTGGCGGACTGGATCCGCTTGCACATGCCGTCGCGCGAGGAAATGGCGCGCAATCGGTATCTTGCGCCCATCGCACATCGCTTCCTCTCGCCCGAACTTTGGCGGTTCACCCGCCGTTCGGTCCCGCGCGGCGTGGCACTGGGTATCTTCGCCGGTTTTATCATTCCGGTTGGGCAGATCTTCCTCGCGGCGTTCCTGGCCCTGCCGGCGCGCGCCAATGTTCCCCTGGCTGCGGTTGTCACCTTCGTTACCAATCCGTTCACTTTTCCGGCATGGGCGGTGGCGGCAAACAAGCTGGGCGGTTTCATCCTGAAGATCGATAGCGCGGCGACCGGCGGCGCAGCGCAGTCGGAAATTGCCAGTACGCGCTGGGCCTGGCTGGTCGAATTGTTCGAAGGCGCCGGCGTGACTGTGCTTGTCACGATCTTCGGCTTTATAGTGCTGGCGATTGTCGGGTCAGCGTTGGGCTACGTCTTCTCCAGCTTCACCTGGCGCTTCATGGTGGCGCGTCGCCGGGCCAAACGACTTCAGCTGATGGAGGCCCGGCTCGACCAGCGGCTGGGGGCAAGCGAAGGATGATCAAGGCCGACGGCGCGCTGGCCGATAGGCCTATTGCCCTGGCTGGCTGGTTGCTGCTCGCGATGCTGGTGAGCGCTGCAGTGCTCTGGGCCGCGACTTCCTCCACCCTATTGGTGATTTCCTACGCTTTGGCCCTGGGCGCATTCATGGGTGGTGCCTGGGTCTTGAGCCGCGTTCGTGTCGATCCGGGCCAGGACGATCTTGCATTGCCGGACTGGTCGGTCACTGTGGCTGCGATCGAGCAACAGGGGCAAGCGATAGCCATCACCGATCGGGCCAACCGATTGACCTGCGCCAATCGTGCTTTCACCCAATGGTTTGGCACTGCCAATGCCCCGCCGAACCTCCCGTTCGAGCGCAGCGCGCAAGAAGCGCTCGCACGGATGGCGCGCGATGCCTGGCGCGACGGCAGTGTTTCGATCGAGAGCATGGCCGAAACCGACGATGGCGAGCCGGTATGGGCAATTTCGGCTGAGCGTGCGGGGCGCGGTGAAGATCACTTGGTCTGGCGGATCGAGCGGATCGACCAGGGAGGCGCGGATGCGCTGGATAATTTTGATGTCAGCGGGTTGTTTGGGCGCATATTGTCGCGTGCAGGGATTGAAAGCGCGATCACCTCGCCCGACGGCCAGATTCGCGCGGTTAGCGCCGGCTTTGCCGAGCGCGCGTCTGGAGACGCCAAGGCGACTCTGGCGGGACAGGATTTCGTTTCCTACCTGCGTTCGGACGAGCGCGATCGGATCTTCTTCGCGCGCGAAGGGCGCGGAGGCACACCGCAGACGCTGGTGCATATCCCGCTTGAGGATTCAAATGGGAAGACGAGAAAGGGTCCTGACGAGGCTCGTTCGCTGATGCTGCTGGTTGAAACTGGCGTGGGGATCGGCGGCGGCTGGGACGGTTCCTCGCAGGCCGGCGTGGCCCAACTTGAGGCGCTGCTAGGGCAATTGCCCTTGGGCCTCGCCATGACCGATCGCGACGGGCGGTTCCTTTTCGGTAACGATGCTTTTTTGCGCGCAATCGAACGCGAGGGCCGGGGGCTGCCAGCTTTCCCGACCGACCTGGTGGTGCGCGAGGACAAGGCGGCGCTATCGGACGCGGTACGCCGGCACGGTCGCGGGCCTGCGACCAGCGGCAATATGGCGGTCCGGCTTACCACCAACCCGGAAGAACCGGTCTCGCTTGGCCTCGCCGGGGTCCGCGGGCTGGGCGAACCCGCCGTGCTTGTCAGTCTCGCAGATTCACATGAGGAAACGCAGCTCAAGCGCCAGGTGGCGCAGGCGACCAAGATGCAGGCAGTTGGCCAGCTTGCAGGCGGGGTCGCGCACGATTTCAACAATGTACTGACCGCGGTAATCGGCACCTGCGACCTCATGCTGCTGCGCCATACGCCGGGCGATAGCGACTATGACGATATCCAGCAGATCCGCGCCAACTCGAACCGCGCCGCTGCACTGACCCGCCAATTGCTGGCCTTCTCGCGCCAGCAGACCTTGCGGCCAGAGATACTGCAACTGCCCGACGTGGTGAGCGAAGTCGGTCCACTGATTACCCGGCTGCTTGGCGGCAGGATCGAGTACAAGGTTCAGCACGATCGCGACCTTGGCCCGGTGCGCGCCGATCCGCAGCAGCTCGAACAGGTGATCATGAACCTTGCGGTCAATGCACGCGATGCGATCCAATCGCATGGCGATGGCACCGGGCGGATATCGCTCTCGACCAGGCGGGTAAGCGTGCGCGATGTCGAACGGATGGGATCGGAAATACTTCCGGCTGCTGATTACACCGTGTTGGTGGTGCAGGACACCGGCGGTGGTATCCCGCCGGAAGCCTTGCCGAAACTGTTCGAACCCTTCTTCACCACCAAGGAACAGGGCAAGGGGACGGGGCTTGGGCTGTCAACCGCCTATGGTATCGTCAAGCAATCGGGCGGCTTCATCTTTGCTGACAACATCGAAGGGCAGGGAGGGAGGCCGGTCGGCGCCCGTTTCACCATCTACTTGCCAGTGCATAAAGGCGAAGTGCCGGCAAAGCCGGTCGAAGTCGAGCCCGAGCAATCGAGCGAATGGTCTGGCGGCGGACGGATCCTGCTGGTCGAGGACGAGGATATGGTTCGCGCAGTGGCAGAGCGGGCCCTGTCGCGGGCGGGCTACACGGTCACATGCTGCAGCGATGGCGAGGAGGGCTTGGCGGCGGTTACCGGTGGCGGCGATTTCGACCTGGTCGTCAGCGATGTGGTGATGCCGCTGATGGATGGCCCGGCCATGGCGCGTGGTATTCGCGACGTTCGTCCGGACCTTCCTGTGCTGTTCATGTCGGGCTATGCCGAGGAGCAATTGCGCAAGGACATCGACATTCCCAACATGCATTTCATCCCCAAGCCGTTCAGCGTACAACAGATCGGCGACAAGGTGGCGGCGGTGATGCGCAAGGCAAAGCGTAACTGACGGGCCGATCGCGGGATTAAAAGGCTGTAATCCTCCAATCGGGGCCACGGTATCGGACTCGGCTCATCGGATAGCGGAGGTGGACCGCTGCAGGCCAAAGCTCGCGGAAATCCGCCATTTTCGCGCCTTGTCGAAAAAAGTATGTTCTTCTCTTGTTCTTATGGAACAAATCAGATACATCGTATTCCACAAGGGGGCGGTCGATAATCGAACAGCAGCCCTAGGCAAGCGAAGGAGGCCATGCGATGTCCGCTAATCTCAAACTGGTAGAAAAGGAATCTTCGGTGGATCGTCAAAAGGCGCTCGAAGCTGCGCTGGCTCAGATTGATCGTGCTTTCGGAAAGGGGTCGGCGATGAAGCTGGGCTCCAAGGAAGCGATGAATATTGAGTCCATTTCAACCGGTTCGCTGGGCCTGGATATTGCTCTTGGCATTGGCGGCTTGCCCAAGGGGCGCGTGATCGAAGTCTATGGGCCGGAAAGCTCGGGCAAGACCACCCTGGCATTGCATGTAATTGCCGAAGCCCAGAAGAATGGCGGCACCGCCGCCTTTGTCGATGCCGAGCATGCGCTCGACCCGGTCTATGCCAAGAAGCTGGGTGTCGATATTGACGAACTGATCGTGTCGCAGCCCGATACGGGCGAGCAGGCGCTCGAAATCACCGACACGCTGGTGCGTTCGAATGCGGTTGACGTGCTGGTGGTCGATTCGGTGGCAGCGCTTGTCCCTCGCGCCGAAATCGAAGGCGAGATGGGCGATTCGCATGTTGGCCTGCAGGCCCGGCTTATGTCGCAATCGCTGCGCAAGCTGACCGGCTCAATCAACCGTTCGAAATGCATGGTGATCTTCATCAACCAGCTGCGGATGAAGATTGGCGTGATGTACGGCAATCCGGAAACGACCACGGGTGGCAATGCGCTCAAGTTCTACGCATCTGTCCGGCTCGACATTCGCCGCACCGGCCAGATCAAGGATCGTGACGAGATCGTGGGCAACACCACCCGCGTGAAAGTGGTCAAGAACAAGGTTGCACCGCCATTCAAGCAGGTCGAATTCGACATCATGTACGGCGAAGGCATCTCCAAGATTGGCGAGATCCTCGATCTGGGCGTCAAGGCAGGGTTGGTGGAGAAATCGGGCAGCTGGTTTTCTTACGACAGCATCCGGATCGGCCAGGGGCGCGAGAATGCCAAACAGTACCTGAAAGATAACCCCGAAGTTTGCGACAAGTTGGAAGCCGCCATTCGCGGCCGAACCGACCAGGTCGCCGAGGAGATGATGGCAGGGCCGGACGCGGACCCCGA
>SBHJ01000166.1 GCA_006226465.1 Alphaproteobacteria bacterium
CCACACCCGCCCGGCCATCAGCGAAAGCGGGAATGCTAGCGCCAATAGCGCGCCGAAGATCAACGCTGCGCGGTTCACAGCATGCTCCGACGGATATTACCGAGCCGCTCGGCGGCGCGAATAATCGTCGGCCCGGCGCAATAGAGCAACGACGGATCGAGCGGCTCCACCCGCGTCTGCTGCAATCGCGCCAGCGCCGGATGATGCTGACCCCGGCTGTTCCCGGCCACCAACAGCAATTGTGGCGGGCTGGAAATCATCTGCTCCAATGGCAGGTAATCGGCCTGCCCCAGGCCCAATTCCGCACTGTGGCTAGCGAACCCTGCCTGCCGCATCAGCGCACCGATCAAGGTCGTCTCGCCCGGGACGATTTCGCCCGGCTGCCACAACACAGTCGAGATTGGTACGCTTCCCGGAGGCGAGGCGTTTTCGACGATAGCGGCCTTGATCCGCCCGATCAGCACTTCGCCCCGTTCTTGGTGTCCGGCAAGCGCGGCGAGGCGGCGAATCTGGGCGAAGCTCTGCTGCACATCGTTGGCAATCCCAAAGGCTTCGGTGCGAAATCCAAGCTGCGACAGCGCACCACGCGTCGCAGGCGCAATAAAGTCGCTCGACAGGACTACATCGGGATCGAGCGCAGCCACTTCTTCGACCGTGCCTGTGATTACCGGGAATCGCGCGGCAATTGCGGGTGAGATCGAGCTGGCCTGCAGGTCATGGCTATAGTGCGACAGCGCCAGCACCTGGTCCGGATCGGCCACTTCGACCAGGATGGCATCGGTACAGGGATTGAGGCTGACAAAGCGCGTCGCGCTGCCGTCATGGCCCGATCGCGCGCTTTCGGCACAGCCAACCATTACGAGCGCGCCCATCGCGGCCAGAATCGCCATTCGTGCGCCAGAGAGTGTCCGCATGCCCATCGCTCGTCCATCGGTGCGATAGGGGCGCTTCCCGATCGCGGCAATAGCCGGGGTGTTAACCTTTTTCAGGCTGGTGTGCGTAATCGGGACGGCGCAGACGGATCGCTCGCCAGAACTGGACTCGCACGCTACGCGCCGAAGCGCGATTTTTCGTATGAAAGCGGTATGTTGAAACTCTTGAACTCCCTCCTCCATGCCCTGACGGGTCCCGCCGACGGTATAGCCCGGCGCCACATCGGTCGGCGTCTGTTCGTGCTGGCTGCGGCAATCGGCATGCCTGCCCTTGCTGCACCGGGCGAATGGTCCTTGCAGGATCGCGGCATGAGCGATCAGGCGGAGCTGGCTGCACCTTTCGAAGCCCTGCCCTTTGAAGCCCCTGGCATGGGCTTTCCGGGTTCGGCCTTTTATTTTCTTGAAGACACGCCCGAAGCGTCGCTAGCCCTCCCGGCACTCGATCCAAACGAGAATGCACAGGATACCAGGCTGCTTGGCACCCGGATTGATCCCGGTCCCGCCGCGCGGGCTTTCCTCGGCACCGGTAGCGGAATCGACAAGGCGCGCGCGCTGCGCTGCATGACGCAGGCGATCTATTATGAAGCGGCGTCGGAGAGCGAAGCCGGACAGCGCGCGGTGGCTCAGGTAGTGCTCAACCGCGTGGCGCACCCGACCTGGCCCGACAGCGTATGCGGGGTGGTGTTCCAAGGTTCGGAGCGTTCGACCGGCTGCCAGTTTACCTTTACCTGCGATGGATCACTGGCACGCCAGCCGAGCCGCGCGGGTTGGGATCGGGCGCAGCAGATCGCGGCTCAGGCGCTGGCCGGCAAGGTCTATGCGCCGATTGGCCTTGCCACGCATTACCACACCAATTGGGTCAATCCTTATTGGGCCAGGACGCTCGACCATATCGGCACGATCGGCGCGCATCGCTTCTATCGCTGGCGCGGCACGGCTGGTCTTCCAAGTGCATTCAGCGAGCTGTATTCCGGACGCGAAGTGCTGGTGGAATTCTCGCGCAGGCAGCTGGCCGAGCAGGCCTCGGCTGCCGGACGGGTCAGCAGTATTCCGCTATTCGTACCGGCTGTGGCACAATTCCCGGAAGCAGCATCTGCTGAACCCATTGGGGAAAGACCAGCGCCCACGCCTGACAGGCTGCCATTCTCCGGTGCCGGTCGAGTCAAAGAGGAATATGCCAGCGCCGGTCGTTGGAAGGTCGATCCAGCCAAGTCCGGCAATTGAGGGCAAGCCACAGCGACACGGTTAACCAGCTCGAAACCGTGTCATGGAACCAAGCCTTAGGCGGTTCGCGGCTAATGTTCCCGCACTCGCTGAAAACCTTCGGGAAAAGAAAACAATGAGCATCCATTTCGCTGCTGCACGCGTTGCGGCCCGTTCTCCTGTCGCACAGATACTGGCATTTCGCCGCGCCGGTCCGGCCGCGAATGACAATGGTGAACAGGGGGGCAGTCAGGCCAACGAAGCGGCGATGCGAGCTGCGCTCTATCATTTCGCCAAGTACGGGCTCGGAGCCGCTCGCGAAGCGCGCAAAAGTGCCGAAGCAGCCTTCTTTGCCGGCAATCGCGCCGAATATGACCATTGGCTGGAAATCTGCCGCGTGCTCGACCGCCGGATGGCACTGCATTTCGAGCAATCGGTCCAGGCTTGATCCTGAAGCAATAACTCTGCCTGCTTCGCCTCACGCCGCATACTTGCGCGTTCGATTGGTAAGTAACGCGTTAACCCGTCAGTGACACCTTTCAGGTATCGCCAATCAGGTATGCCAAAGGGGATTCCCACTCTTAAGCTGCGTGCCTGGATGGCGCGCCGCAATCGTTCGGACGTTCTTTCCGAGCGGGTCAGGCGCACGCTGGTCAAAACGCTGTACACTCAGCCCGCCAGCCTGGCGATCGGCGCCTTCAACGGGATCGCTTCCACCGCCATTGCTGCGTGGCTTTCGGGCAGCACCTGGCTCTACCTTGGCTGCATCCTGCTTTCGGTGGTTGCCGTCGCCCGCGTTACGGCTGCGCTGGGCCTGTCTCCCGATGAAATGGATAACAGCACGCGCAAGCTCGAACTGGTCTATGAGGTCGGCGCGTTTTCCTATGCCTTCCTGCTGGGTGCCATTGCCGCGATCACGATCGTGAGCGATGTGGGCTCCGCAATCGAAGTGCTGATGATCGCCAATGCGACCTGCTACGCGGTTGGCATCTGCGCCCGAAATGCCGGGACGCCGTCGATTGCCATGGGGCAATTGCTGCTGGTCTGCTTTCCGATCATGGCGAGTGCATTGTGGATCGGAACCCTTCCCTTCATCGCCCTGTTCGTAACCATGCTGCTGTTGATCCCGGCAATGATGTCGATCACCTTCAACGTCTTCAAGGTGTTGCGGGATTCGATCGGTGCCGCTGAAACCAGCGCCAAGCTGGCCGAGAAAATGCAGCACCTGGCGCGGACCGATGTCGTGACCGGGCTGGCCAACCGCGCCGGCCTCAACCACGCCATGACCGAAACATTGATGGCGACCGAGGAAGGCTCGGAACTTGCCCTGATCTGGGTCGATCTTGACCGATTCAAGGAAGTCAACGACCTGCTGGGCCACCCTGTGGGCGACCGTGTGCTGTCGGAAGTTGCGCGTCGCCTGCGCGACGTTTCGCCCGATGGTGCGACGATCGCACGCTTTGGCGGTGACGAATTCATCGTCTTCACGCCGATTGCAGGCCGCAAGGATAGCGAACGCATCGCCAGCGAAATCCACGCCGAGATCATGCGCCCGGTTCGCATCGATGGTGACCGACTGGAAGTGCGCGCCTCTTTGGGTGTGGCGCTGTTGCCCGATGACGGAACCGATGCCGACCAGTTGATGCAGCATGCTGACCTGGCGCTCTATCATGCAAAAATGGGTGGGCGTAGCCAGACGCGCTTTTTCGACCAGTCGATGACCCGCAACCTGCTGCGCCGCCGCGAGATCGAAGAAGAGCTGCGCCTCGCGATCCAGCGCAACGAGCTCTCGATCTACTTCCAACCGATCCTGGACCTGCAAAACGGGCGCATTCGTTCGTTCGAGGCGCTAGTGCGGTGGTTCCATCCTGAGAAGGGCGAGCTGCGCCCAGACGAATTCATCCCGGTCGCGGAAGAGACCGGCGTGATCGTGACGCTGGGCAACTGGATCACGGCACAGGCGGCGCGCGTCTGCGCAAATTGGCCCGAAGATGTGACTGTGGCGGTTAACCTCTCGCCGCTCCAGATCAAGGCCCCGGGGGCTGCATTGGGTATCCTCAACGCGCTGCGCGAGGCAGGCCTGCCCCCGTCGCGGCTCGAACTTGAAGTGACCGAAAGCCTGTTTGTCGAGGACAACCACAACACTGCAGCGTTCATCGAAGAACTTTCCGCCGCCGGCGTCCGCTTTGCGCTGGACGATTTCGGTACGGGCTATTCCTCGCTCGGCTACATCAACTCTTTCCCATTCAGCAAGATCAAGGTCGATCGCAGCTTCGTGTCAGGACCCAATGTCGGGCGAAAGAGCGACGCAATCATCCGCGCCGTCGCCGAAATGGGTTCGACGCTGGAGATGGAGATCGTCGCCGAGGGACTCGAAACGGTGGAACAAGTCCAGGCCGTGCGCGATGCAGGCTGTACGCTGGGCCAGGGCTATTACTTCAGCCGCGCTGTACCCGATTACCAGGCCGCCATGTTGCTGGCGCAAGAACGCGGCGATGGCGGAGCCGCAAACCGCAAGATTGCCTGACGGGCGGCAATAAGGCCGCGTTTCGGCGCATAATGACTGCTTTGCCGCTCGCATTCGTCGAACAATACCCAGACTTTGTCAGGCCATAACCACGGGTACCGGGCCTAAAAGCTCTCCCTCTCATCGATTTATTGCTATTGCGAATTGTTTGCAAACATAGTTCTCGATTTCGTCCTTTTGGCAGTTGCAATGGGCAGCAGCCAAGCCTAGGGCGAGGCGGAAAGGTCGGGTGCCTACCCTCGCGGGACGTAAGGGAAGGCACCGTTTCGGCCACGGTTTCCACGTCCCATGCCCAAGGGAAGGAATAGACCTTAAATGGCCCGCAAGAAGATCGCGCTCATCGGCGCAGGTATGATCGGTGGCACGCTTGCCCACCTCGCCGCAAAAAAGGAAATGGGCGACATCGTCCTGTTCGACATTGCCGAAGGCATGCCGCAGGGCAAGGCGCTCGACCTGTCCCAATGCGGCCCGGTCGAAGG
>SBHJ01000104.1 GCA_006226465.1 Alphaproteobacteria bacterium
GCCGCCTTGTTGCCGACCTTGTCCATCATGTCGGCCGCCTTGAGGCAGAGCAGGCGGGTCATATCGATATCGATACGCGCGCGGGCCACGCGTTCTTCCCACACCGAATGCTTGTAGATCGGCTTGCCGAATGCCTCTCGCTCTTGCAGGCGTTTGCACATCTTGTGCAGCGCCTCTTCGGCGACGCCGATGGTGCGCATGCAGTGATGGATGCGGCCCGGGCCAAGGCGACCCTGGGCAATTTCGAACCCGCGCCCTTCGCCCAGAAGCATATTGGTGACGGGTACACGGACGTCCTTCAGCTCGACTTCCATATGGCCGTGCGGCGCATCGTCATAACCGAATACGGGCAGGTGGCGGATAATGTTCACGCCCGGCGCGTCGCAGGGCATCAGGATCATCGATTGTGCAGCATGGCGACCGGCACTGAAATCGGTCTTGCCCATGACGATCGCGACCTTGCAGCGCGGATCGCCCAGGCCGGATGACCACCATTTGCGGCCGTTGATGACATATTCATCGCCATCGCGCTCGATCCGGCATTCGATATTGGTCGCGTCGGAGGAGGCGGTGTAAGGCTCGGTCATCAGGAAGGCAGAGCGGATCTCGCCGTTCATGATCGGGGTTAGCCACTGTTCTTTCTGTTCGCGCGTGCCATAGCGGTGGAACACTTCCATATTGCCGGTATCGGGCGCGGAGCAGTTGAAGACTTCGGATGCGAATCCGATACGGCCCATTTCCTCGGCGCAAAGCGCATATTCGAGATTGGTCAGGCCGGGCCCTTCAAACTCAAAGCTTTCGTCAACATGATGGTGCCCGTCATTGCGCGGCGGCATGAACAGGTTCCAGATTCCTTCGGACTTGGCCTTGGCCTTTAGTTCCTCGAGCACCGGAATAACTTTCCACCGATCGCCTTCGGCATCCTGCGCCTTGTAGGTCGGCACGGCCGGGCGGACATGGGCCTCGATGAAATTGTGAACGCGGTCACGCCAATACTGCTGCCGCTCTGTCGGTTGGAAATCCATCTTCAGCCTATCCTCTCTTCAATCGAATCCATTGCGTTGTGAAACTGGCAGAGCGCGAGGGCACCGCCAAGTGTGATTGTGCGGGTTTCATGGAACGCCTGCGCCCCCCGTTCCTTGATCTGCGGCAATTCGGGCAAGCCGTGCCTGGTGGTCCTGGCGACTGATCGGGAACCGGCGCATCACCAGCAGCCCGGCCGAGCCGATGAGCAGGAGCGCGACCACATATCCCAATGCCAGGTCATGCCGCGTTTCCAGATCGATTCCGCCCGGTTGTGCGCCGATCGGGAAGCTGGCCAGCGAAAGTATGATTCCGGCAGCGAAGATGCCAAGTCCCGTGGCACATTTCTGCATGAAGAAATATCCGGCAAAGAACAGCCCCTCTGACCTGCGCTCGGTCTCCGCTTGCGAAGCTTCGACCACGTCGGCCATCATCGAGCTGGACAGAACGCTCACCGAAATCGCAAATGTGTTTGACGCGAGGACTATCGCGAACATCAAGGCCACGTTGGGCTTATCCGGCATTCCCGGGAACAGATCGGTCAAGTATAGCCCATAGAGCAGCGTGTTGAACGCAAGCGAGATGGCGCCGCTTAGGATTGTCGCATCGCGCTTGCCCAACTTTCGCGAAAGTGGCGTCACGATGATGAATGCTGCAATCATGCTGAAAAACAGCATGAAGGCATAGATGGCCTTTTCTACCTGCTCGAGCATCCAGACAAAGCCGATCAGATAATTCGTCATCGAATAGGCAATGCCCTGGTTCACAAAACCGAACAAAGCGGCAAAGATCAGCCACAGGAAGGCCCGGTTTGACAGGGTTTGGCGCATTTCGGCCAGGACATGCGCAATGCCGGTGGCCTGCCTGGGTTGCGGGGGCGATGGCCTGGCAATCCGGCGATGCTGGCCTGCCGCAGAAAAGAGAACGGCTGCGGCCATCGCGATCGCGCCTACGGCTGAATAGGTTACATAGCCCGCCGGATCGGTTTCCCCATTCGCCCTGAAGAAAACCGCATAGGCCATGATCATGATCACCAGGCCGCCCGCCCATCCGAACAGGAAACGATAGCGCATCACGGCGGTTCTTTCATCGTAGTCACCGGTCAATTCGGGCACCAAGGCAACCGAGGGCACTTCGCACATCGAAACCAGCGTGCGCACGACGATGGCAAAGCCGACCAGCCACGCAACAGTCATCGCATTGCTCATTTCCGGCGGGTTCCACAGCAGCATCCAGGCCACGGCGAGCGGGATCGGTGCGCCATAGAGCCATGGCAATCGCCTGCCCCAACGGGTCTGTGTGCGGTCAGATAGTTCGCCGATGACAGGATCGACAAAGGCGTCTGCAATCAGCGCCAGCATTATCGCCGTACCCACCAGCCCCGCATCGAGGCCGATCACCTGATTGTAGAACAACAGCAGGAAAGTTGCGAAACCGTTTTCCTTCACGCCATAGGCGATGCTGCCGAAACCGTGCGTAATCTTGAGCCAGACGGGCAGCCGCTCGGCGGGTGGTGCTGCCATGCCGCTTTCAGGGTTCATAGCCCCGCTCATTCGCTGGCGGCCGCCTGCTTGGCTTGCTCCTCCATGGCTTCGAGAGGCCCGTAAAATCCCGGTTCCTCGGGATCCCAGCTGTAACGCGGGCCGATCGTGATCCCGCCATCGACCAGCAACGATGTGCCATTGACGAAACTTGCGGCCTCGCTCGCGAGGTATGCGCAGGCTTCGGCGATGTCGCGCGGTTCCCCGCTGCGCGCGACCGGCTGTGCGTTGGAGCTGACCTGGCGCAACATCCCCTTGGCGATCTCTTTCTGGTCCTCCGGCACTTCGAGGTTGCGGGTGAAAATGTTGGTCATGATGAAGCCAGGCTGGATCGCATTCACCCGAATGCCGAATTGCGCCAGATCGGCGGCTGCCATCTTGGTCAGGTGCAATACGCCGCATTTTGCCACGGCATAGGCAGTGGGCGAATAGCCGGGGCCAACCGCCGCGACGCTCGAAACATTGACGATCGAGGCGCCCTTGCGATGCTTCATGTGTGGGAAAGCATAGCGAATCCCCATTGCGACAGATCGCAGCAGCAGGTCCATTGTCCGATCCCATTCGTCGGGCTCGATTTCGTGGATTCCCGGACGCGCGCCGCCAGCGCCGGCATTGTTGAACAGTACGTCGATCCCGCCGGTCTCGCTGCCTGCGCGATCCATCAGCGCCTTGATCTCTGACACGTCGCACACATCGCAGCGCTGGAACTGAATCGAGCCCCCTGATTCATTGGCGCTCGCATCAGCCAATGCCTGGCCGCCCGCTTCATCGATATCGGCAGCATAAACCGTCGCGCCCTCGCGGGCGAACAACCGGCTGGCCTCTGCGCCAATTCCGGACGCGGCGCCGGTGATTACCACCGTCTTGCCAGAGAATCGCATCCCCACTTCTCCCATTTCATTTTGAAACCAGCTTAGGCGCGCTTGGCCCCGCGTCAACGGCGCTGCGAATGACGCTACGGCATGGCGGATGCATACAACTTCGCTTGCGAGCCAAGGCCGAATCACCCTAACGTAAGCGTCAAGCAAACAAGTTGAGAGGAGAGTCGGGAATGGCCGATCTGGAAGCTTTTCGCGCAGAGACCAGGGCATGGCTTGAAGCCAATTGTCCGACCGAAATGCGTGAGCCGGTGCGCGACGAGGATGACATCTATTGGGGTGGCCGCCGCGCCACCTTCAAGAGCGACGCGCAAAAGGTCTGGTTCGACGCCTGCGTTGCCAAGGGCTATACAGTCCCCGCCTGGCCGAAGGATTACGGTGGGGCCGGACTGAACCCGGCGGAAGCCAAGGTGCTGCGCGAAGAGATGAACCGCATCAACGCGCGCATTCCGCTCTCGAGCTTCGGCATCTGGATGCTCGGCCCGGCATTGCTGCATTTCGGCACCGAAGAGCAGAAGCGCCATTTCCTGGGCCAGATCGCGCGCGGTGAAATCCGCTGGTGCCAGGGCTATTCGGAACCCGGATCGGGTTCGGACCTCGTCTCATTGCAGACCTTTGGCGAGGACAAGGGCGATCACTGGGTGGTCAACGGCCAGAAGATCTGGACCTCCTATGCCGACAAGGCTGACTGGATCTTCTGCCTGGTCCGAACAAACAAGGAAGACAAATACCAGGGCATCACCTTCATGCTTTACGACATGGAGAGCCCGGGTGTCTCGACCAAGCCGATCCTGCTGATCAGCGGCAATTCGCCCTTCTGTGAAACCTTCTTCGACGATGTGAAGGTGCCCAAGAGCTATGGCGAAGGTATTCCGGCCCAGGTCGGCGAGATCAACCGCGGCTGGGACGTGGCGAAATACCTGCTTGGCCATGAACGCGAGATGATCTCGGGCGCGGGCGGCGGTGATCGCACTGCAACACTGGGCCCGGCCATGAAGCGCAATGCGGGCGAGATCGATCCTCTGCTGCGCGCCGAACTGGCGATGTTCGATGTCGATGCCCTGGCCTACACCGCCATGGGCGAGAAGTTCCTCGACGAGATCAAGGTTGGCAAGGCGCATCCGGCGCAGCCCAACATGATGAAATATGCCGGGACCGAGCTCAACAAGCGCCGTCACGAGCTGATGATGGCGGCAGGCGGCTCGCGCTCGCTCGAATGGGACAGTGATGAGACTGGCGGTGGCAAGCCTGCACGCAACTGGCTGAGAACCAAGGCGAACAGCATCGAAGGCGGCACGACCGAAGTCATGCTCAACGTCATTTCCAAACGCATTCTAGACCTGCCGGGAGCCTGATCCGATGCCACTTTATCACAATGAAGATCAGGCGATGCTGGCCGACACTGCCAGCCAGTTCATGGCCGAGGAAGGCAGCATTCAGAAGCAGCTGCGCCACTGGCGCGACATCGGGTGCAAGGATGGCTTTGGCCATGATTTCTGGAAGCAATTTGCCGAGCTCGGCTTCACCGGAATCCTGGTGAACGAGGCCGATGGTGGCTTGGGAATGGGCCACGTCGAAGCCGGGATCGTGCTAGAGGAGATCGGGCGCAATCTCACCCCATCACCCTTCCTGACCAGCTCTGTGCTGGCGGCGGCGGCGCTGGCTGAAGCAAGCGACGATCTTCGCGGGCGCTAT
>SBHJ01000185.1 GCA_006226465.1 Alphaproteobacteria bacterium
TAATCGCCATGATTGAGCACCGGTTCGCACGGATCGGGACAATTGTCCTCCATCCATTTGAGGCCGAGCGCGATGATCGGGCGATCGCCACCCGCCTCCTCGAATTGCGCGCGCAAATCGACAATCGCCGCACGATAGTCCATCACCGGCACGTCTTGCGGTAGGTCCTCGCGCCGCAGCGAATGGATCCGGGCAAGGTCGCGCGCCGCTTCGCGCAGGATCGCGCCCGCGCCCTCCATCGCCAGGATGTCCTTTGGATTGGGTGTTCCGGGTAGTGCGCGCATCACGAAGCCGCTGCCGATCCCGTCGCTCTCATCCAACACTGTGACTACTTCGGGTGCGGTCACCCCGGCGGCATGGGCAGCGCGGATCACCGCCGCTTCGGTCGCGTGTCCATAGGGGCGGCCCTCCATGAAGGCGAGCGAGGGCGCGCGGCGCAGCACGAATGCCTCACCGCCCGCCTCGAACCGCCAGCTTTCCATGGTTGCGCCGCCGGTCAGGCGCGTAAGACCCGAAGGGGCAGAGAGCCCGACCCGCGCCAAAGCGCGGGCCAGGCCCTCTTCAATTGTGGTGTTGCCTCCCCCGCTCACCTCGACTTACGCGGGGACATTGTCCTTCCTGACGGAAATCACCTGCGCGTAGGTGAATTCCTTGAGCCCATCGAGGCCGTATTCGGAGCCAAAGCCCGATTGCTTGTGCCCGCCAAACGGTGCGAAGGGCGACAGATGGAGATATTCGTTGATCCACACCGTACCGGTTTCGAGTTGCTCTGCGATCTCGACGCCTTTGTCCGGGTTGCCGGTCCACACAGCACCGGCGAGGCCATAGTCCGAATTGTTGGCGCGCTGGATCACTTCTTCCTCGGTCGAGAACTTCATCAGCGGCATGACAGGGCCGAACTGTTCTTCGGCCACGATCCGCGCATCCTCGGGCGGATTGTCGAGAATTGTGATCGGTACGTAATAGCCCGAACCCGAAGGATCCTTGTCCCCGCCGGTCAGGAACTTGTAGCCATTGTCCTTGGCATCCTGGATCAGTTCGAGCACGCGCTCATACTGCTTCTTGTTCTGGATCGGTCCGACCCCGGTGCCCTGTTCGGACCCGTCGCCAACCTTCACTGTCTTGGCATAATCGGCGATCGCCTGGCTCAGTTCGTCATAGATATCCTCGTGGATATAGATGCGCTTGGCCGCAACGCAGATCTGGCCGGCATTGGTGAAGCTTGACCAGAACAGCTGCTCAGCCACCTTCTTGGGATCGGCATCGGGCAGCACGATCGAGGCGTCGTTGCCGCCGAGCTCCAGCGTGATCCGCTTGAGGTCGGCGCTGGCGCCTTCCATGATCTTCTTGCCCGTGGCGGTCGAGCCGGTGAAGGTGATCTTGTCGATATCGGGATGGCTGGTGATCAGCGGGCCAAGGCTGTCTTCGCCGGTGATGATATTGACTGTGCCCGGCGGCACCTTGTCCGCGATCAATTCGGCGATACGCAGCGTGGTGAGCGGGGTGAAGGGCGAGGGCTTCAAGACGATGGTGCAGCCGCTCATCAGCGCAGGCACGATCTTCTGGATGCCCATCATGATCGGGAAGTTCCACGGTACGATCCCGCCAACCACGCCAACCGGTACGCGGCGGGTACGGTGGAAGCGCGTGTCGCTATCCTCGACTATCACATCGTCAAGCTTCAGCGTCGATTGCGCCGCTGCAAGTCCGGCCGCGCCATAGATCTCGCCCTTGGCCTGATCATGCGGCTTGCCTTGCTCAGATGTAAGCAAACGGAACAATTCGTCGGCATTTTCCTTGATCGTGGCAGAAATCGCCATGCAGGCAGCCTGACGCTCTTCGAATGAAGAATTCTTCCAGGTCTTGAACGCAGTGCGCGCGGCAGCAACGGCCCGATCGAGATCGTCTTTGCCGCAAGCGGGGACCTGGCCGATGACCTGTTCGTTCGCCGGATTGACGACATCGAGCCATTCGCCGGACTCGACCATCTCGCCATTGATCAGGTTCTTATATTGTTTGGGCACTGCATGCTCTCCTTGGAAACGCGTTTGACGGGAATCACGTTTCAAAGTTGAACTCTTTTTTCTCCAAACGCAAACCCCTTTGCGTGGCGGGAGAGTAAGCGAAATCCTAACCATTCCTTTGCCAGATCGCTGCAATTCGAATTACAAGGGCTGGCGTATCAGCCAGAGCAGGGAAGACAGGGGCCCAAATGACCAGCCCATGGACAATCGGTATCATCGGGGGGTCGGGCCTCTACGCCATCGACGGGCTGGAAGATGCCCAATGGATTGCGATCGAATCGCCCTGGGGCAAACCGTCCGACGAAATATTGTGCGGGAAGATCGGCGACATTCGTGTCCGGTTCCTGCCGCGCCACGGGCGTGGTCACGCCATTTCGCCAAGCCAGCTCAATGTGCGCGCCAACATCGATGCCCTGAAACGTGCCGGCTGCACAGATATCCTGGCCGTGTCGGCTGTAGGATCGCTGCGTGAGGAAATCGAACCCGGGCGCTTTGCTGTGATCGAACAATTCATCGACCGCACCAAAGGCCGGCCCGACAGTTTTTATGGTTCCGGCTTTGTCTGCCACGTTTCGATGGCCGATCCAGTGTGCGAACGCCTCTCTGCCATGGCCGCAAAGGCGATCACCGGGGTCAAGGGTAAGCTCGCTACCGGGGCAACCTATGTCACGATCGAGGGGCCGCAATTCTCGACCCGCGCCGAAAGCCGGCTTTATCGCGAATGGGGCGCTGATGTGATCGGCATGACCGGGATGACCGAGGCTCGCCTCGCCCGCGAAGCCGAGCTTCCCTATGCGCTGGTCGGCATGGCGACCGATTATGACAGCTGGCGTGAAGGCGAAGCGGTCGATGTCGCGCAAGTGGTCGCGCAAATGCAGCTCAACAGCCAGATCGCGCGCGATATGGTGGTACGATTCGTCGAATCGCTGCCCAAGGACCGCAAACCTTCGCCGATCGACACCGCGCTGGAAGATGCGGTGATGACCTCGCCGGAAAAGCATGATCCCATGCTGGTCGCCAAACTTGACGCGGTCGCGGGGCGGCTGTTCCGCACCGAGTAGCCCGCAACCGATGCGCCGTTCGATTGCCCTCCTGCTCGCACTCTTGTCTTTTGCGCTGGCTCCACCTGCATGGGCCGACGTTCGGCTCAGCTTTCACAGCTTCAACGGCTCTGTCCTCGTAGGGCGCTATCCCCACACCTTCATCGTGCTGGAAGGAACGCTCGATGCAACCGGCGAGAAAGTGAGCGAGAATTACGGTTTCACCGCCAAGAAGGTCAGCACGGCGATCCTCAATGGGCCGGTAAAACAGGATATCTCGATCGAGAAACCCAAATACATCACCGGCACCAATCGCCATTTCACGCTGACAATCACCGATACGCAATACCACCGCATTGTCGCCGAAATGCGCGCCTGGCGTGATGCCCCGGGCGACTTTTACGATCTCGATCGGCGCAATTGCATCCATTTCGTCGGCAAGATTGCCGAGATCATCGGGCTGAAGGTGGATTATCCGGAACAGATGCTGCGCCGTCCGAAGAAATGGCTCAACCATATCGTTGCGCTCAACCCGCAATTGGGTGCCAAACAGATCAAGTAATCGGGCAAAACCCCGCTCTGTGCTTGCCGTGGGCCGCTGCATGCGCGAATCAGTCTGTCATGGCGATTCTCTCTGACAAATGGATCCGCAACGAAACGCGGCATTCCGGCATGATTGAACCCTTCGTGGAGCATCAAAAGCGCGATGGGTGCATTTCCTACGGCCTTTCGAGCTATGGCTATGATGCGCGGGTGGCGGACGAGTTCAAGATCTTCACCAATGTCCACAGCGCGGTGGTGGATCCCAAGGATTTCGCCGCAAACAGCTTTGTCGATGTGAAGAGTGACGTTTGCGTCATCCCACCCAACAGTTTCGTGCTCGCCCGAACGGTCGAATATTTCCGCATCCCGCGCGACGTGCTGGTGATATGCTTGGGCAAGAGCACCTATGCCCGATGCGGGATAATCGTTAACGTCACGCCGCTTGAGCCCGAATGGGAAGGCCACGTGACGCTCGAGTTTTCCAATACCACCCCGCTCCCGGCCAAGATCTATGCCAATGAAGGCGCCTGCCAGTTCCTCTTCCTGAAGGGCAATGAACCGTGCCAGGTCAGCTATGCCGAACGGTCGGGCAAATATATGGGCCAGCGCGGCGTAACGCTGCCGCGCCTGTGAGGCCCTGCCGGTGAGCGTCGCCAAGTTCCCTTTCTGGCGCGTGGTTCCCGGCAATCGACAGGATGAGTTCCTGTTCCCGGTCACCATGCCGGCGCAAGTGGGGCCGGAAGGCGCACCGCATGTGATGGGCGGGGTTGCGCTGGCCGCAGCGGTCGATGCGCTGGAGTTGGCGAGCGGGCAGCCGCTGCTTTGGTCGAATATCCAGTTCCTGGCCCCCACCACCCATGCCGAAGAGCTGGAAGTGCGCTGCGAGCAATGCGGCGGCGGGCAGGCCGTGGGGCAATGGCAGGCGGAAATTCGTTCTGGCGGGCGGCTGACCCACCGGGTGAGCGCAGCGCTGGGCGCACGCGAACCGAGCGAGCAGACGATTTTCGCGCATATGCCCGAAGTGCCCGGTCCGGATGCGAGCAAGCCGCTCGATGAACCCGACTGGGGCTGGCCGGGTAGCCTGCGCGACCAATTCGAAATGCGGTTGGCATCGATCGATCCCAAAGCAGGAAGGCAGGCAATGTGGAGCCGATCGAACGCCGGGTTCAAGGCCGATTCAGGCTGGCTCGCGATTGTATCCGATTTCTTTCTCGGTGCTCATCCGGCCGCACGCGGCGGATCGAGCTTGGATGATACTTACCGTTTCATCCAGGGCGAGGATCATGGCTGGGTCTTGAGTGTGACCGAATTTGCCGCATTCGATCGCGGGGTTGTCCATGGCTCGGCCCGGCATTTCAGCGAGGACGGAAAATTGCTGGCGATTTCCAGCCAATCAGGCGTGTTGCCGCGCATTCCGCGCTTTGTGGAGGACCAGCCATGACCGCCCCGCTTTTCGACCAATGGCGCAGCCGATCACCGCATTATGACGAGACGCACGAGGC
>SBHJ01000028.1 GCA_006226465.1 Alphaproteobacteria bacterium
GCGATGCTGAAGCGCGTCGAAGTGCTGACCGGCGGTGCTTCGTCGGTTTATGGTGCTGACGCGGTTGCCGGTGTCGTCAACTTCATCATGGACGATGATTTTGAAGGCTTCCGGGTTGACCTGAACTATGGTGTCTACCAGCACAACAACAACAACAGCTTCATTCGCCCATTCCTGGATGCTCGCGGATTCCCTTATCCGGATGGCAGCTCCACTGATGGTGCGAATTTCGATGCGACTGTGGCGTTCGGTTCGGACTTTGCCGATGATCGTGGCCACTTCATGATGTATGGCGGCTATCGCAAGGTTAAGCCGATCATTCAGGGTGACCGCGACTACAGCTCTTGCGTGATTCAAAACACCGGCGGCGGTGGAAACCGTTGCGGTGGTTCGGCCACTTCGCCGGACGGCAACGTGCTGGTGTTCGACACGTCGGTGACGACTGGCACCTCGACGTTCTACACCTTCCAGCCTGGCGGCGGGTTCAATCCCAGCTCGCCAACGCTGTTCAACTTCGCCCCGCTGAATTATTTCCAGCGTAATGACGAGCGTTATACTGCTGGTGCCTTCGTCAACTATGAAGTCAACGATCACTTCCGTCCGTACATGGAATTCCAGTTCATGGATGACCATACGACCGGCCAGATCGCCCCTTCGGGCGACTTCGGTAACACCTTGACCTTCAACTGCGACAACCCGCTGATGTCGGCCGCCCAGGCCGCCGTGATCTGCGATGCAGACAACCTGATCAACGGGTTCATCGGGACTTTCCCGACCGCAGTTTCTGCACCTTACAACCAGAACCCGGCTGCAGCACCGATCGAATTTGCTGATGGCCAGGGCGGCACCTACAACAAGGGCTATGCCCTGTTGCTTCGCCGTAACGTCGAAGGCGGCCCACGTCGGGCTCAGCTCGACCACACCACCTATCGCGGTGTGATTGGTGCGAATGGCGACCTTGGAGACGCATGGTCGTATGACGCCTTCTACCAGTATGGTAAGGTGAAGTACTCGCAGGTCTATGAGAACGAGTTCTCGGTGGCCCGCCTGAACAATGCGCTCGATGCCGTGACCGACAATCGGGTTGGTAGCTCGACCGAAGGTCAGATCGTTTGCCGCTCGGTGATCACCGGCGTCGATCCGAACTGCGTTCCCTACGATGTCTTCTCCGGTATCGGTGGCGCAAGCCAGGCAGCAGTCGATTATCTTTCGGCTGTCGGCTTCCAGAGCGGTACCACCGAAGAGCAGGTGGCCAACCTGTCGTTCACCGGTGATCTCACCAGCTACGGCGTCCAGCTGCCTTGGGCAGATGACGGCGTAAAGGTAAACCTCGGTGCTGAATGGCGCAAGGAATCGGTCGAACTGAAGTCCGACCAGGCCTTCCAAACGGGCGACCTGACTGGTCAGGGCGGCGCAACGCTTCCGCTGGCTGGCGGCTTCAAGGTAATCGAGTTCTTCGCGGAGACGCAGATCCCCGTCATCGATGGCGGTATAGTCGAATCGTTCTCGATCAGCGCTGGCTACCGTCGTTCGCACTACAAGACGACGGCGGATCGCACATACAACACGGATACCTACAAGATCGGTGCAGAGCTTGCTCCGATCAACGACATCCGGTTCCGTGTGATGTACAACCGTGCGGCTCGCGCGCCGAACATCCAGGAGCTGTTCTCGACCCCGGCACAGGGCCTTAACGGTTCTGAGGATCCATGCGCTGGGTTCACGATTACGGCGACGGACTACGGCTGTCTTGCCCAGGGCCTCCTGGTTGGACAGGGCGTAACTCCGAACCCGGCTGGGCAGTACAACGCCCTGCTCGGCGGCAACCCGGACCTCACGCCTGAAATCGCCAAGACCTGGACGGTTGGCGCTGTGCTGCAGCCCAGCTTCATCCCGCGTCTGTCGTTGACGGTCGACTGGTTCAGCATCAAGATCGATAGCGCGATCCGCTCGTTCGGTCCTGACTCGATCCTGGCAGACTGTGTGGCCAAGGCTACCGCCTCGTTCACGCCAGCTTCCTGTGATCTCGTCCAGCGCGACGCTGCAGGCTCGCTGTGGCTGACCCCGGGCGGCTTCACTGTCGACCTTCCGAGCAATGTCGGTGCAGTGAAGACATCGGGTATCGAAGTGGCTGGTAACTACAGTATGCCAGTTTCCTTCGGCAGCATCGGTCTGTCCATGAACGGCACTTATCTCGATGAGTATGTGGTCAGCAACGGGTTGAACGATCCTTATGACTGCGCCGGTTTCTATGGTCCGACTTGTAGCCTCGGCGGTACGACCGATGCAGGTGCCCCGCTGCCCAAGTGGCGGCATAAGGCACGCTTGAGCATCAACCACAACTCCGGTCTGGGTCTGTCGTTCCAGTGGCGCCATGTCGGCAAGGTGACTGCAGAAACCCTGTCTTCGAACGAGGCTCTGGCCGGAACGTTCACCTTTGATCCGGGTCTGCACATCAAGGCAAAGAACTATTTGGACGCAACGGTGACATTCGACATCGGTGATGCCTACAAGTTCCGCCTTGGCGTCAACAACGTGTTCGACACCGAACCGCCGCTGGTAACTTCGGGTAATGCGGCCCGTCCTGGCTCGAACCTGTGCCCGACCGGCCCGTGCAACGGCAACACCTACCCCGGCACCTGGGACGCTCTTGGGCGTTACCTCTTCGCCGGCGTCACGCTCGACTTCTAAAGCCGAGTTTGCTTAAAGAAGGCGGAGGGTCTCGAAAGGGACCCTCCGTTTTTTTTGGTGCCCGCTGGCGGCTCCAAATGATTGATATTTGAACCGGGAACACCTCGAATGGTTGCTCAACCTCCCTCGGCCGCCGAACTGCAGGCAATGCTGCGCAATGCCGTGCAAAGCGCACAACGCGGCGACCTGCTAGGTGCAAGACAGCAAGCTGAGCGCGCGATCGCCCAGATTGGGCCGACTGGAGAGACCACGCAATTCCACGCGTTCCTTGGAATGATCGCTGCGCGAACGGGGGACATGCAGGGCGCGACAAGCCATTTGCAGGCAGCACATGCCAGCAAGCCCACCGATATCACAATTGCATGCAACCTGATTTCGATCCTGATGGACCAGGGGCATGATAGTGAAGCGCTGGCGATTGCCACTGCCGATCTGGCCAAAGCTGATCAGAGCCTGCGCGTAGCGCGCTATCGAGGTTTCCTGGCTCAGAAACTGGAACAGTTTGCAGATGCTGTGGAAGCATACGAATTGGTTCTGGCTGCGCAGCCTGACGATTTCGAATGCCTCAACAATCTCGGGAACGCGCGCATCGGGTTGGGCGACCACCAAGGTGCAGTCGAACTCCTGAAGCGCGCCATCGAAATCGACCCGAACGCAGCCCCTACACGGCTCAACCTCGCGACCGTATTGCTGGAACTGGAGAGCGACGCAGAGGCCGAACAGACCCTGCTAAAGGCCGCCGCCGATTTCCCGCAGGATTCACGTCCACCCTACCAGCTTTACGTACTTTATAAGAACCAACAGCGCGCCGAAGACGCCCTGATACAGATTGAACGTGCGACAACACTCGATCCCAATGTCGCCAGCATGCAACTGAAACTGGGCATCGAATATGGCGTATTGCGGCGCACCGACGATGCCGAGCGCGCCTATCGCCGCACGATTGAGCTCAACCCCTTGGAACTCGACGCCTACCTGGGCTTGGCGATCCAGTATGAGCATACCAACCGTGAAGAACTCTTTGCCCCGCTCATTGAAGAGGCCCGTGCCAACGGCATCGCGGCGGATTCGCTCGCTTTCATCGAGGCATTGGAACTTCGCAGGCAAAAGGAATTCGAACAGGCGCTGGAACGGATCGACGCCGTTTCGCCTGAAATCGAAGAAGTGCGCACCGCGCACATCAGAGCGACCCTGCTCGATCGGCTGGGAAGGACCGACGAGGCGTTCCAGGCCTATAGCCGCGCCAACCAATTGATGGCTGGTGCGCCAACAGAGCCGCTCGCGAAGGCAGAGCAATTGCGCGAGGAACTGGCGAGCGACATTGCCATGCTGACCCCACAATGGCGCGACGGCTGGACCGACGATGCTCCGCCAGCCGATGGACGCGCCGATCCGGTCTTCTTGGTCGGCTTCCCACGTTCGGGGACAACCTTGTTGGATACCTTCCTGATGGGTCATCCGGATACCGCAGTCATGGAAGAGCAGCCGCCCTTGAATAACGTCGAGAGGTCGCTGGGCGGACAGTTCGCACTACCGAAAATGGACGAAGGCGCCATAACAAGGGCACGCAACCTCTATTTCGAAGAGGTCGCCAAGGTCGCAGAGTTCCGGCCCGGACAGACCCTGGTCGATAAGTCACCATTGTTCCTATACCGGCTTCCGCTCATCAAGCGACTGTTCCCAAATGCGAAAATTATTCTTGCTTTAAGGCATCCCTGCGACGTCGTGCTTAGTTGTTTCATGAGCAATTTCCGTCCGAACCCGGCGATGGCCAATTTCCTGCGGCTGGAAGACGCGGCGGAATTCTACGATCTTTGCTTCACTCACTGGGCAAGATCCCGCGAATTGTTCGACATTCCAGTTCACACGATCAGATACGAGAGCCTTGTTGAAGACGTCGAGAAGGAGGTGCGACCGCTGATCGACTGGCTGGATCTCGATTGGGACGAAAGCCTGCTTGATCACACTGCAACGGCGCGATCGCGAGGCCTGATCACAACGGCCAGTTACTCGCAGGTCGTCGAGCCGATCTACAAAAGGGCCTCGGGTCGTTGGTTGCGCTACCGCGAGCATCTGGAACCGATATTCGAGAAGCTCGAGCCATGGGCGATTGAGTTTGGGTATGGCTCGATTGTGGATGGTCTCGCTGCTGCCCTTGCACAGGAACAGCCCGTGTGAACCTGACCGAAGGCGTTATCGAGATTCCGAACGAACTATCGGTACAACAAAAGGCCCCGGTCGACTATGCCGCGCCGGGTCTGCGCAGGATCCTGGTCTAGGAATGAGTTGTCCGGTCTGTCACAGATCGGAATTCACCCCACCTTGATCGCCAGCTCTCCATCGCCTTCGTCCACCTTCACGGTCGAACCATCGGGAATCTCCCCCGCCAGCAGTTTTTCGGCCAGCG
>SBHJ01000258.1 GCA_006226465.1 Alphaproteobacteria bacterium
CGCGCCTGCGCCATCTCCTCCGAGCCCTTGCCGATCTCGGTGCGGATCACCGGTTCGCCCGCCTTCTGCTCGCTACATGCGGCCAGGGCGAGAGGAATCAATAGCCACGCAAGCGCACGCTTCATTGGCCAAATCCCGCTTCGCCTGCGACGCGCACGGCTTCTCGCGCAGCGGCAATCAGGGCGCCTGCCTTGGCCTTGCATTCGGCGAGTTCATAATCAGGATCGCTGTCAGCGACGATCCCGGCTCCTGCCTGGACGTTCATGGTGCCGTCTTTCAAGACTGCAGTGCGCAGCACGATGCAGCTATCGACCGAGCCATCGGGGGCGAAATATCCGACACCGCCGGCGTAGGCACCGCGCGTTTCCGGCTCCAACTCGGCGATGATCTCGCAAGCGCGGACCTTGGGTGCGCCGCTGACCGTTCCCGCCGGGAAGCCAGCAAACAATGCATCGAGCGCGTCATGCGTGGGATCAAGCCGCCCGATCACATTGCTGACGATATGCATCACGTGGCTGTAGCGCTCGATCGTGAAGCTGGCAGTGACCTCGACCGTGCCCCTTGCTGCTACCCGGCCAACATCATTGCGGCCAAGGTCGAGCAGCATCAGATGCTCGGCCCGCTCCTTGGGATCGGCCAGCAGGCTGGCTTCGTTGGCACTGTCCTCCGCAGGATTGGCACCGCGCGGGCGGGTCCCTGCGATCGGGCGAATCGTTACTTCGCCATCGCGCACGCGCACCAGGATTTCGGGACTTGAGCCAACCACTGCAAAGCCCGGAAGGTCGAGGAAATAGAGGAAGGGCGAGGGGTTGATGCGGCGCAAGGCGCGGTAAAGTGCAAGCGGGGGCAAGGTAAAGGGGCAGGTGAAGCGCTGCGCCAGCACCACCTGGAAAATGTCGCCCGCAGTGATGTAATCTTTCGCGCGGGCAACCATCGCCTTGTACTCTTCGGCTGCCATCACCGGTTCGAGCTCAGGCAGGGCCAGGCCTGCCTGAGGTTCGGATACAACAATTCGATTAGCCAGCGCGCTCAGGACCTCGTCGATCCGCTCACCTGCGCGCATGATCGCTTCGTCCACATCGTCAGCGCTCCAGATTGGGGCGATGCAGAACAATTCATCGGTCAGCCCGTCAAAAACCAAAATCAATCTCGGGCGCACGAACAGCATGTCCGGCAGGGCTAACTCGCTGTCCGGCGCACGCGCCAGCTTTTCGACCAGGCCAATCGTTTCATAGCCAAAATATCCGACCAGGCATGCGAGGGCAGGAGGGAGCTCATTCGGGACATCGGCGCGGCATGCGTGCACCAAGGCGCGCAATTCGCTCAGGGCGTCGCCCTTGCATGCGACAAAGGCATTGCGGTTGAACTTCCAAGTCGCATTGATCTCTGCCGAGTGGCCCGAAGCGCGAAAAACCAGGTCGGGATCGAGACCGAGCAGGCTGTAACGTCCGCGTACTTCGCCGCCCTCGACCGATTCGAGCAAGAAATCGCCGCGTCCCGGTTCGATCAGCTTGGCAGCAGCACCAACCGGGGTTTCGGTATCTGCAATGATCCTGCGCCAGACCAGCGCGGGCTGGCCCGCAGCCAATTGGCGCGCGGCATTACCGGCGTTCTCTGGCGGCGAGTGATCCAGCGTCGCCTCCTTCAATTTTCGCCGGTGAGTTGCTTGCGCACCGCGGCGATGGCGTTGTCGTTGCGTTCGACACCCAACTCCTTGCGGATCGAGCCGACCAACTGGCGCCGGTATTCATCTTGCAAGGCGCCGCCCAGATCGCGTTGTGCTGCAGCGACCAGCGGATCCTCGGCAGCGACCGGATCAACTGTGATGTTCTCCAGCGCAATCACGAACCAGCCAAGGTTCTGCGGTGCCTGTAGCTTCTTCGTAGTCCCGGCAGCCATGCTGAACATCAATGCGAGTGGCGGTGGGACCTGCTGCTGGTTCTGGGTCACCAGTTCTTGCCGGTTGAGATCGACCTGGTCGATCGCGGGTAGGGCGACTTTCTCCCTGCCAACAACTGCAGCGAGGTCGGCCGGTTTTGCCGCGCCTTTGAGGATGCGATCCGCAGCTTCGCGGGCGAGCTTCGATCCCTGTGCCAGCCGCCATGCAACGGTGACCTGCGGCTTGATCTCGGCGAGCGGTGCACTGGCCGATGGCGTGACCTGGCTGGCTTCGAAGATCAAATAGGATTGCCCGCGCACGATTTCGGCCAGTTGCGGCTCGCCTTCTTCCATCTGGAATGCGGTCTCCACAGCACCGCGCAACGCTTCGGGCGTCCCCTTTGTCGGATCACCGTAGACGCGCCCATCGGCAGTAAGGGGCTGGGATGTAAGGACCTCGACACCCAGGTCCTTGGCAATCTCTGTTAACGAAGCACCTTCATCGATTTGCTCCTCCACGCGTGCGCTCAGGTCCGCCAGGGCGGCGAGGCGTTTCTCGCCGCCAAGTGTTTCGCGAATCGAAGGCGTGACTTGGGCGAGAGTCTGTGCAGGCTTGCGATCTATCCGTTCGACCCTGACAACATGCCAGCCCAAGGCGCCTCGGACCGGTTCGGCTATGGATCCCTGCGCTGCCGCAAAGACGGCATTGGTCACCTGTGCATTGGAACTTGTCTGGTATTCCTCACGCGTCACTGGCCCGACCGAAGTCGTGCTGAAACCGGCTGCGCGCGCCGCCGCTTCAAGCGATGCTCCGCCAGCTACCCGGCTGCGCAATGAAACCGCGGCATCCTGGGTGGGTACGATCAATTGGGTAAGGAGGCGGGTTTCCTTGGCCGCGTACTGTGTCTTGTCACGTTCGTATCGTGCGGCAATTTCGGCGGCGGTCGGTTCGACACCAGCACCGAGATTCGCGACCCCAAAGCTTGCGTAGCGCAGCGTGCGACGTTCCGGTCGAATATATTTGCCGCGGGTTTCGGCGTAAAAATCCTGCAACTGCTTCTCGCTTGGTTCCTGCTTTGGTGCGAACAGCGCGCTGGGGATATAGGCGATTGCGCCTTTTCGCCGTTCCTTGAGCAGGGCGGTATAACGGCGCGCGATCTTGGATGGCATCGCGGTCGAGATTACCGCCGGATCTACGAGCTGGCGCTGGAGCAATTCATCGGCGAGGTCAGCCCGGATCATGGCGTCGGTAATGCCCTGTTGTGCCAGTGCCTGGCGATAGGTCGCGTCGCTGAAATTCCCATCCGGTCCAGCAAATGCCGAAATCTGCATGATGTCGCTGTTGACCAGGTTGTCGCCCGCTCGCAGCCCGTATTTGCGCGCATAGGTGCTTATGGCGTAGCGATCGATCAACCGGTTGAGCACTTCTTCAACCCCACCGCCTTCGACAAAGCTCCTGATGCTGATTGTGGGATCGTCCCTGCGAATCTGGTTTACTGCATTGGTGGTGCGGCGGGACAGGTCAGAGGTACTGATACGAGTATCGCCCACCACTGCCACGCGGTCCCCGCCGGAGATCCCGCCAAAGGTCGAATTGCCCGCCACGTCCATGCTGGCAAATGCAACTGCAATCAGCGCCAGGAACGCGAAGGTAATTGCCAGGCCAATCTTCGATTGGAAGAAGCTGCGGAAGAACTGGATCATTGTGGCGGTCTATCCCGGTTGGGCTGGAGGATGTGCATATGGCACGATGCGGACTGCGCTTTATCGGCCCTGCGACCTCGCGGCAACAGGTGACAAACGGTTTTGACTGGATCGACAAGGTCGGCTAGCCGACGCGCCCCCCAACACCCTATATCGGGTGAGATTCGGAAACCTACTTCAGGAACTATGCATGGCCCAGCGGCCCTATATTGTCGGAAACTGGAAAATGAACGGTACGCGCGCGATGCTTTCCGAAGCGCGCGCGATCGATCGTGCTGCACAGCGTAACATGAAAGTGGAGGTGGCATTGGCGCCGCCCTACACCTTGATCCATGCCGTCCATCGAGAGGTGGAGCAGATCGGCGTTGGTGCGCAGGATTGCCATCCCGGTGAGGACGGACCGCATACGGGCGATGTTTCGGCCACCATGCTGGCCGATGCGGGGGCGAAATTCGTGATCCTGGGTCACAGCGAGCGGCGCCAGGACCACGGTGAGAGCAATGAACTGATTCGCCAGAAAGCCGAATCCGCGTTGGCGGCCGGCATGCGGGTGATCATGTGCTGCGGCGAGAGCGATGCCACACGCCAAAGTGGCAAGGCAGAGAAGTTTGTCCTGGGACAGCTACGAGCTTCGCTTCCGGTAATGGACGATGCGAGCGAGCGCCTGACGGTCGCCTATGAACCGATCTGGGCTATCGGCACCGGCAAGACCGCGACCGTGGCGGACGTGGTTGAAATGCACACCGCAATCCGCGGGTTGCTGGTGGAATTGTTCGGAGCCGAACATGGGCCGGAGATTCGCATCCTCTATGGCGGCTCGGTAAAACCGGACAATGCCCGCGATCTGTTGGGTGCCGCGGAAGTCGGCGGCGCACTGGTCGGCGGTGCCAGTCTGACCGCCGATAGCTTCATGGGGATTGCACTGGCTGCGGGTGAACTGCCGGAAAGCTGAGTCCGCGCCCTTGTCCTGACACCTTGTGCGCCCTAAATGGCGGCGCACACCAACCGGATTTTCAATATGTCGCTCTTTCTCTTCCTTACTGTAGTCCAGGCGCTCGTTGCGGCGGCGCTGGTCGGCGTCGTCCTGATCCAGAAGTCCGAAGGCGGTGGCCTGGGAATAGGAGGGGGGCCGGGAAGCCTGATGGGAGCGCGTGGTTCGGCCGACTTTCTGACCCGTTCGACTCGCTGGCTGGCGATTGCCTTCGTCACACTGTCGATCGCATTGGCGGCGGTTGCGGTCGAAACCACCGGGGCTGACGAGATTTCTTCGACGCTGGATCGCACCGCGGCGCCGGTTGATCCCTTGGGCGGAGCCACTGTACCGGTGACCGCGCCTGCTGCGCCGGAATCGAGCGCGCCTGCAAGCGACGATCCCCTGGCTGGCCAGGCCGAATAATCCCAAATTTCTTCGCCGCTGTGGATTGCGCAGGCTGCGCGATCCCAAATTGCTTGCATCGAATCCAATTCACGGCTTAAGG
>SBHJ01000308.1 GCA_006226465.1 Alphaproteobacteria bacterium
TCGCTGAGCGTATCGCCCACCCGCAGCGTACCGTGGTTGGGAATGCCGATGATGTCACCCGCTTCTGCCGTGTCGGCGATCTCGCGATCCTGCGCGAAGAACAGGATCGGCGAATGCACCGCGATCGGCTTGCCCAGGCCTGACGGCGTTAGCTTCATACCCCGCTTGAATGTGCCCGAAACCATCCGCATGAAGGCAATCCGGTCACGGTGGTTGGGGTCCATATTGGCCTGGACCTTGAAGATGAAGCCAGTCACTTCGTCGCGCGTCGGCGGGATCTGCTCTTCGCCTGCAGGCTGAGGCCGCGGCGGCGGTGCCCATTTGGCGATGGCGTTGATCAATTCCTCGACCCCGAAATTCTTGAGCGCCGATCCGAAGAAGACCGGCGTGAGGTCACCATTGCGATAGGCCTCCAGATCGAATTCGGGATAGCCTTCGCGCGCCAGCTCGATTTCCTCGGCCAACTCGACGGGCAGCTCACCCAGCGGTTCGCGCGTGCCGAGATATTCCTTGCTGCCGCCTTCGGGCTTCGAAACCGTGTCAGTCGCGAAATCGAGAACCCCGGTGAACAGGCCGCCCATGCCGAGCGGGGCGCTCTGCGGGCTGACATCGAGCGCCAGCGCATCGGCAACTTCGTCGAGCGTTTCGAAGATCGAACGCCCCTCACGATCGACCTTGTTGACGAAGGTGATGATTGGCACCGAACGCAAGCGGCAGACTTCGAACAGCTTGCGCGTTTGGGGTTCGATACCCTTGGCCGCATCGATCACCATGATCGCGGAATCGACCGCAGTCAGCGTGCGATAGGTGTCCTCGGAGAAATCCTCGTGCCCCGGCGTATCGAGCAGGTTGAAGGTGATCCCGTCCTTCTCGAAGGTCATCACCGAGCTGGTCACCGAAATGCCGCGCTGCTGCTCGATCTTCATCCAGTCCGATCGCGCACGCCGCGCAGCCCCACGCGCCTTGACCTCGCCAGCAAGGTGGATCGCGCCGCCTTGCAGCAGCAGCTTCTCGGTCAGCGTGGTCTTCCCTGCGTCAGGGTGCGAGATGATCGCAAAGGTACGGCGATTGGACATGACTCTTCGGTTCTACGCCCTAGCCGCGCAGTTCCGCCCCCTGCTTCGCAGCGGCCCCGACAATTGCGTCCGAAATCGCCTTGAGATCGGCGTCGGTATAGGATTTGTCCTGTGGCTGGAGCGTGACTTCGATGGCGATCGATTTCTTGCCTTCCGGAACACCTTGCCCTGCGAAAACATCGAAAACGCGGGCATCCACGATGTTCTTCTTGTCCGCCCCATTCACGGCTCGCAGCAGTTCGCTCGCCGCCAGTTCGGTCGGAACAAGGAATGCAAAGTCGCGCGTCACGGCCTGCAAGGCTGGCGGTGAGTAGTGCGCGCGAGCGAAGCCACCGCCGCCCTTCCTGGCGGGGATCGCATCGAGATGGATTCCGCCCGCCACGACCGGCACGTCGATATCGAAGGCCTTGAGCGTCGAAGGATGGATCGCGCCAAAACTGGCTAGCTGGTTCTTGGGGCCGAGCCGCAAGGTCGCAGACTGGCCGGGATGATAGAAATCTCCAGCCTCGCCCATCACCATCAGGTTTGCGACCGGCGCGCCCGCCGCTTCAAGCAGTGAAAGCACCAGCGCCTTGGCATCGTAGGCATCGAAGGCCTGACCCTTGCCGCTCTGCCAATTGCGCGCCATGCGATCGCCCGCCAACACGAAAGCGAGCGATAGGTGCTCGCCATCATCGAGATAGCGCCGACCGATTTCGAACAGTCGCACGCTTTCCGCACCACGATCCATATTGCGCTGGACCGCCGAAAGCAGGCCGGGCAGCAGCGAAGGCCGCATGACCTTCATGTCCTCGCTGATCGGGTTTTCGAGTGCCCAGCGTCCGCCACCGACCGCTTGGGCTTGCTCTTCCGAGATGAACGACCAGGTGATCGCTTCGTTGAGACCGCTTGCTGCCGCTGCGCGGCGCAGCTTGCGTTCGAGCGCCTGCTGCGGGGTCGCAGTGGGGCGTGCAACACCATCGACACGGGGCAAGGCCACGCTCTCGACATTGTCGAGGCCATGGATGCGCACCACTTCCTCGACCAGGTCAGCCGGGCCTTCAATATCGTGGCGGCGCAGCGGGCAGGCGACCTGCCACTGACGGTCCACCGCAAAGTCGAGGCTCTCAAGAATTCGGCGCTGGTCTTGCTCAGCGACTGCGACCCCACCCAGACGCGCGGTCAGGCCGGGATCGAAATGCACCACTTTGGCCTCGCTTGGCGGTGAACCGGCGCGCACCATCTCGCTCGCCGTACCCCCGCAGATCTCGAGGATCAGGCCTGTGAGAATATCAAGCCCGTCGGCCAGGAATGCCGGATCGACCCCACGCTCGAACCGAGTGCGCGCATCGGAGGCGAGGCCAAGCTTACGCCCGGTCTTGCCGATCCGCGCCGGATCGAAATAGGCGATCTCCAGCAGCACATCGCTGGTCGTTTCCGAGCAGCCGGAATGTTCGCCGCCCATGATCCCGGCGATGTCGTGCACGCCGGCATCGTCAGCGATCACGGTCATGCTGTCATCGAGAGTATAGGTCTTCTCGTTGAGCGCCAGGACCTCTTCGCCCTGCTTCGCCCGCCTCGCAAACACGGCTCCAGAAAGCTTGGCAAGGTCATAGGCATGCGCGGGCCGGCCAAAGCTAAGCATCACATAATTGGTAATGTCGACCAGTGCCGAAATCGGGCGCTGGCCCGCGCTGATCAGGCGCTGCTGCATCCATTCGGGCGAGGAACCATTGGTCACGCCCTTGATCACCCGGCCATAGAATGCCGGGCAACCTTCGGGATCGTCGGTGCGAATTTCGGTTGGGCAGGCGCCCTGCTCCGCGATGTCCGGCACAACAATCGGCTTGAGCGTGCCGAGCCCTTTCGCAGCGAGATCGCGCGCGATGCCATAGACGCCCATGCAATCGGGGCGGTTGGGCGTGATCGCGACATCGAACACCGGTGATGCGCCGTGGTATTCGGCAAAGCTGGTGCCGACCGGCGCATCCGCGGGCAGTTCGATGATGCCGTCGTGCTCGTCGCCCAGTTCAAGCTCGCGCACCGAGCACATCATGCCGTTGCTCTCGACCCCGCGGATCGCGCTCTTGCGCAATTCCATGCCGTTGGCGGGAACCACTGCACCGGGCAGGCCCAACACGCCCTTCATCCCTGCGCGGGCATTGGGCGCGCCGCATACCACCTGCAGCGGATCGCCTTCCCCCGTATTGACGGTAAGGACCTGCAGCTTGTCGGCATCGGGATGGCGCTCGGCGGTGAGCACTTCGGCGACGCGGAAACCGGCCAGCCGTTCGGCCGGATCTTCGACGCCCTCAACCTCGAGCCCGATGGCATTGAGCGCAGCGGCAATCTCGGCCACCGAAGCATCAGTGTCGAGATGGTCTTTCAGCCAGGTGAGCGAGAACTTCATGCCTTCGCTCCCACACCGGCGGAAAGGGTCGGCTGGTCGAACGGGCTGAAGCCATAATGTTGCAGCCAGCGCACATCGCCATCGAAGAAGGCGCGCAGATCGTCCATTCCGTATTTGAGCATGGCAAGCCGGTCGACCCCCACGCCAAAGGCAAAACCCTGCCATTCGTCAGGGTCGAGACCGGCGAATTCGATCACGCGGCGGTTGACCACGCCGCTGCCCAGCAGCTCCATCCAGCCATGGCCCGGCGCATCGCCGTCACCGCCCAGCACGCGCTTGCCATCCACTACCTCGAAGCCCACATCAACCTCGACGCTCGGTTCGGTGAAGGGAAAGTAGCTCGGGCGCAGCCGCAGGACGATATCTTCGCGTTCGAAGAAGGCCTTGAGGAATGTCTCCAGCGTCCACTTGAGGTGGCCAAGGTGGATGCCTCTATCGATCACCAGCCCTTCGATCTGGTGGAACATAGGCGTGTGCGTCGCGTCGCTGTCGCTGCGATAGACCCGACCCGGCGCAATGATGCGGATCGGCGCGCCTTGCGCGACCATGCTACGTATTTGCACCGGCGAGGTGTGAGTGCGCAGCAGCATGCGGTTCCCGTCGGCATCATTGTCGCTTTCGGGGAAATAGAATGTGTCGTGCATTGCGCGCGCAGGATGGCTCTCGTCCATGTTGAGCGCGGTGAAATTGTGCCAGTCGTCCTCGATCTCGGGTCCGGTGGCGACTGCGAAGCCAAGGTCGGCGAAAATTTCTGCCAGCTCGTCCATCACCTGGCTCACCGGATGGACCGTGCCGCGTGGCATATCCGGTCCTGGAAGCGTCAGGTCGAGCCGCTCACTCGCCAGTCGTGCGTTCAGCTCGGCACTTTCGAGATCAGATTTCTTGGTGGCCAGCGCATCGGCTACTTCGGCGCGGATCGCCTGGATCGCGGGCGCTGCCTGCTGCCGCTCTTCCGGGCTCATCTGGCCCAGCGTCTTGAGCGCGAGCGAGATCCAGCCTTTCTTGCCCAGCGCAGCCAAGCGCTGTTCCTCGAGCGCATCGAGCGTACCCGCCGCAGCGATCGCTTCCAGCGCCGCCTGTTTCTGAGAATTCAAATCTGTCATCGCGGTCAGCCCGCTAGCGGCAAATCGCGCGCAAGGCAAAGCGGCATTTACCCATGGCCAGTCCGGAAAATCAGCCCGGACTATCCAACGCCTGGGCTGCTGACCCACGCGCCAGCGCCCGCGCCTTCATGAAGGAATCGAGGATCGGGTGCTCCAGCGCGGCGTATTCGCTGGGGTTCATGGTCATGAACTCGTGGAATTCGCGGGTGAATTGCGCCTGGTCGTGATAATGCTCATCCATTGCCTCGGTCCATTTGCTGCCCTGGTGGAGCACATAGGTCGAAAGGCTGCGGATGAACCGCTGGCGCCGCATCAGCAGCTTGGGGGTAAAGCCGAAGAAGCGATGGCACACGCGCTCGAGCGTGCGCAGGCTCATCCCCGATGCGTCAGCAAATTCGGACACGGTCGACAGATCTTCCGCGATCAGCGCGCGGTGCACCCGGATAATCTTGTCTTCATCGCGATGCGGGCGGGCGTTGCGGCGCATGAA
>SBHJ01000071.1 GCA_006226465.1 Alphaproteobacteria bacterium
CCCGACATCGCCAATGCCTCGCGCCGGATGAAGAAGAGTGAGTTCGACGAATGCCAGGCCAATGGCGTGACCGATATTATCGAGATCCAGGTCGGGCTTGACGGGATTGCCTTTGCTTCGGCCAAAGGCGGGATCGATCTCAAGCTGACGCCCGAGATCGTCTACAAGGCGCTGGCTGCCAATCCTTATGGCAAGCCGCAGACTGCCAAGACCTGGAAAGATGTCGATGCATCGCTCCCGGCCGATCCGATCCTGGTTTATGGCCCGCCTTCGACCTCGGGCACGCGCGATGCATTGAAGGAATTGATCCTTGAGGAAGGCTGCAAGGCCGACGCGGCGACAAAGGCGCTGAAAGACACCGACGAAGACAAGTTCAAGGCGATCTGCACCGAGGTGCGTGCGGACGGAGCCTATGTTGATCAGGGCGAGCAGGACAACCTGATCGTCCAGAAGATCGGCAGCAACCCCAAGGCGATCGGCGTATTCGGCTATTCGTATCTCGAAGAGAACCTCGACAAGCTCCAGGGCGAGACGGTCAACGGTGTCGAGCCGACCTACGAGAACATCTCGAGCTTTGCCTATCCCGGCGCGCGTCCCTTGTTCATCTATGTCAAGAAAGCGCACCTCAAGGCCATCCCGGGCCTCGACGGTTTCCTGGCCGAATGGGCCAAGAGCTGGGGCAAGGATGGCCCGCTCGCCAAGATCGGCCTGGTTGCCTCGCCGGATGATGTCCGGGCCAAGGCCGCCAAGGCAGCCACCGAATATGTCACGCTCAACGGCGACGAGCTGAAATAACCCCCCCTCTCGGGGCCACGGCCCCTGTTTCAGCGAGCGACGCCGTCCTGCCCCACCGCAGGACGGCGTTTGCTTTCGCGCCATGTCCAGCGCATACTTGATGCCAGCGACGCAATGGGAGGTTAAACTGGCGAAAGTCCTGAGATGGGTTGGGGTGCTGCTCTTGATCTTGGGCGCAGGACTGGGGGTTGCCTGGGCCACTTCGCCCGATCCAAAATTCAATGTCGCGACCTTCGAGAATGAAGCCCTTGTCGCTAAGCTTGCTTCGCTCGATGAAGCGATCACGCTGGCGCAAGTGCAACGCGAAGATGGCCGGATTTCAACGCTGTTGGTCACAGAGCTGAAGGGCCAGGCGATCCGCGCGGTCGATCTCTCGCAAGCCACCGGCGAGATAAGTGAAAATCCTTTTGTCGTCCTTGCGGCGGCATCTGATGATGAGTTGCGCGCGCTTTCGGGGCTGGATGGCCCGCAAGCCGAATATCTGATCGAAGCTCTCTTGCCTGCGGCACCTGGCGGCTCACGTCATATCGGTATCGGAACCAACTTTCCCGAGCACGCTGAAGAAGCGAATAGCAGCAGCGTGTTTGTCTTCCCCAAGTTCGGCCGCGCCACGCCGGCCCGTACCACTGTTGCGGCAAGAGACGACGTACTGCTCGATTATGAGGTTGAACTGTGCATGCGGTTTGACCGCGCGATCACCAGCCTCGAAGATTTCGACGCCGCGATGAAGGGCCTGTTTCTGTGCGGCGATTTCACCGATCGCGCGAAGTTGGTGCGGATGATCGATCCCGATAATCTCGATTCGGGCAGGGGGTTCAGTGACGGCAAGAGCAGGAACGATTTCTTCCCCTCTGGCGCCCTGTTAGTGGTGCCGCGTGATTGGAATGCATTCGTTAGGAAAGAGCGCTTCACAGCCGCCGTAAATGGTGCGCCGCGGCAGGATGCGCGGGGTGGGGAAATGACGCTCGATTTCCGTGGGCTGGCAGAAAAGGCACTCAGCGAAATGGAGGAGAAACGCTTTCTCTATCGGGGTGAGTATCATAATCTGGCTCCTAGCCGCCGGATCGATCCGGATTTAACCTTGATGTCTGGCACGGCCGAAGGTGTGATCTTCACCGGTCCGACGCGGGGAGACATTATCGAAGGGAGCGCGCGCTATCTGCTGTCAGGCGCATGGTTGCGTGGCGAGGAATTCATCCCAAGCGTGATCGAGACCTTCCTCGCCAATGAGTTCGCTTCGGGCCATTTCCTGCAAGCTGGCGATGTGGTGGAATATCGCTCAACACATCTGGGAACCGTCAAGATAACGGTTGCGAACTGAGTTTCTGAACGCGGATCGATTGCATATGCTCCGCAGAAGGATACACTGACCACGCTATGAGCAGTCGCAAGCTTCTGAAATGGCAGGATGCGGGCCTGATCGACGCGGCAACCCGCGAACGGATCGAGGCCTGGGAGGCCGAGCATTCGCGCCCGTTGGCGCTGTGGGCCGCGATCGGGATCGGCGCGCTGGCGATCGGCCTGGGTGTGATCTCGGTGGTCGCCGCCAATTGGGAAGAAGTGCCGGGACAGGTCAGGCTGGCGCTCCATCTGGTGCTGTTGGCGGGGTTGGCAGGTTTCATCTGGCTTCGCGGCGACAGGCTGGAGGGCGAGCAGCCCTGGGGGCTGGAAGCCGCTGTCTTCGTTTTCGCGATACTGGGCATGACCTTCTTCGGCCACATCGGACAAGTCTATCAGACCAGTTCGCCGTTGTGGCAGCCGCTCGCTGCATGGCTGTTGTTGTTCGCGCCGTTACTCTTGATGCGCGGGCAGAGCTGGCTGGCGGCAGCGTTGCTGTTCGGCACGCTGGCCTATGCCTGCTGGGATTACGTGCTGCAGGCCGATCGGCAGTTTTGGGAGCGGGAAAACGTGCCCGATGTCTGGTATAGTTTCGTCACGGCGGCGCCGGTGCTGGTTGCGCCCGTCGCGGCGTGGATGCGCGAGCGGGATGGACGCACAGTCTTCTGGAAACGGCTCGAGCAAGCGACGCTGGCCTATGCGCTGGGCGGAGCCTCGCTGATCTGTATCGCTGCGGGCTACGAACATTTTGACGAGCAAGCGCTCGGACCGGCAAGCCAGGCAATCCGCGCTGCGCTGGGTTTGGTTGCGGCTGCCGGCGTGTTCCTGGCGCGCAAGCGACCAACCGGCCAGGCCAGCGCCTCGATCCTTGCTGCGGCGGGACTGGCCGGCCTCATCGCCGTGCCAGTGGCCGATAACGAAATCGCGGGTGGATTGCTGTTTATGGCGCTGTGGCTGGTGGTCGCTGCCGCTTCGCTCAAGGCGGGGTGGCGCGGCGCATTCCAACTGGCAGTGGCGGCAATTGCATTGCGCCTCATCATTCTCAGTTTCGAACTCGCCAGCGACCTCCTCACCAGCGGTTTCGGATTAATTTTGGCCGGGATGATGGTGCTGGCGGTGGCCTGGGGCGCGCTGCGCGTGTCGCGCGAGTTTGCGCCGACGCGTGAGGAGGAGGGATGATGCGCGCGACCTATCGTCTTGCTGCACTCGTTCTCCCGCTCGCGGGGATGGCCGTCCTGTGGGGTTGGTCCGATCATCAGAGCCGCCAGGGCACCGACTGGCTGGTGCCGATCGAGGGTTACGATCCGCGCGATCTGCTGCGCGGCCACTATGTCGAGTTTACTTACGATTGGCCCGGCCTCGAGCACGAGGACCTCTACGTGGACCGTGGTTTCTGCATCGACGGTGCGCCGCCGCAGGTCGATGCCTTGGTCCGGATGGAGCCGGGGCGCGAATGCGACCATCGGGTCCGGGTCGATTTTTCCGGGATCTATGGCGAATCCAGCCTCGTACGCGGTCGGCTCTACATTCCGCAAACGCAGGCAGACGAATTGCAGGACCAACTGAGTGATCCGGCGCTGCGCGGCTATGTGCTGATCCGCCAGCGCGCCGATGGTCACATCACGCCGCGCGAACTGCGGTTTGAAGCGCGCGAAGAGGCCGGCGACCTCGGCGCTTCGCCTTCGAACTGATCTCGCCTTTGAGCTGATGGTTTGACAATCGGGCCGTCGGTAATTTCTGCTTCGTAACTTCTCTCGAAACTATTCAGAAATTACCACGAATGCCGCCATCACTGCTGTGTCATTAAAGTCGCAGTTTGCAGCGCTTTGCTGATGCAGGGTCTGCCCCGGTTGCGTTTAGGGGCCTGTTGTTTAACAGTGGTCGGAGGAGAGTCAGGATTGCCGACAATCAGGCAAGCAATGCGCAATCTGGGCGTCTCAGATCCTAGGAGGGTAATATATGAAGTTTGATTCGAGGAAGACGTCGGGCCGCGTGTGGCTCGCCGCTGCGACAGCCATGATCGCAATCGCCAGCGCCGATCCGGCTTTGGCACAAGCTTCCGGAGCTGACACTGCCGATAATGGCGACGATGATTCACCCATCGTTGTCTTGGGTACGCGCCGTACCGACCGTAGCGCTACCAATTCGGCATCGCCCGTTGACGTAATCGGCGCGGTCGAACTGCAGCAGCAGCCCGCCGCCAACATGCTCGATGTGGTGAAGAATGTGGTTCCCTCATTCTTCGTCCCGCAAAATACGATTTCGGACGCCTCGACCTTCGTCCGCGCTCCTTCGCTGCGCGGCCTCCCGGCTGACAACATCCTGGTGATGCTCAACGGCAAGCGTTTCAACCGCTCGGCCCTGGTCCAGGTCTATACCGGTGGCGACACGGCGTTGTCGTTCGGTTCGCAGGGTGCGGATATCTCCTCGATCCCGACGATCGGCGTCTCCAACCTTCAGGTGCTGCGCGATGGCGCGACCGCGCAATATGGTTCGGACGCTATCGGCGGCGTGCTCAACTACGGCCTGCGCAGCGACATCGGATTTGAGATGCAGGCGCTCTACGGCCAGAACTATGACAATGGCGGCGACGGTGAAACCTGGCAGATTTCAGGCTATGGTGGGACGTCCGTTGGCGATGTTGGGTTCATCAGCATTGCGGGCGAGTATTATGATACCAACGGCACCAGCCGCGGTGTTCAGCGCCCGTCTGCCGTCAACTTCGCCAACCAGTTCCCCAATTTGGCAGATCAACTGCCCAACTATCCCGGGCCGGTGCAGATCTGGGGTACATCGCCTTCGCATGGCTGGAAGATAGTCGCGAACAGCGAATTTGAGCTTTCGCCCCAAGCTGTGCTTTACCTGTTCGGAAATTTCGCCAACTCGAAGGCCGATCAGAGCTTTAACTATCGCGAAGC
>SBHJ01000061.1 GCA_006226465.1 Alphaproteobacteria bacterium
CATCCGCTCAGGCATGCAATAGGTGCAGCGAAGATCGCACCTGTCGGTAACCGAGAGGCGCAGATAGCTGATCCGCCGCTGGAAGGTATCGACCAGCGGGGCAGCGGGAGCAATGATGTCGCGCACCCTATCCATGCGCCGGACAATACTGACCTGTGACGCCCGGTGCACCCCCTAAATAGTCCACCAATGCCTCGGTTGCCTCAGGATCGGCCGCACCAACCACATTCACCCGTATCGGCGCATGCTTGCGGCCAAGGTCGCGCGCCAGCGCCCGTCGCCAATCATCGTGATCGGCTTCTGCATGGGGGAGGACAATGACGATGGCCGCACCACCCTGGCCCACCAACGCCTCGATTCGGGAAATGTAGTCGCGATAGAAAGTTGCCGCTGCCTCGATCGCGCCGTCCGGAAGCACATCGACCGCCAGGACTGTCTGAATCACGCTCATTTGCGCTCGCGATGGAGGGTGATGCCGATCTTCTCGTCCTTCTCGGCGATGGCCAATTTGATGATCTTGACCGTAACCGCTTCAACCCGTTGATCCTGCACGAACAGGGTCTCGCAAACGTGGTCTGCCACGGCCTCAATCAGCTTGAAATGCACCCCCGGCGGCAACGCATCGCTCGCAGCGAACTTGAGGTTCATATAGTTCATGCTGGCATCGAGCGGTGTATTGGGCGCATAGTGTTCGGCAACCTTGAGCCGCGCCTGCACGGATATGCGCAGCGGTTGCGGTTTGCCGGTCTCTTCCGAGTAAATGCCGGTCAGGACGTCATGCTCGAAATCGGCAACTTCAAGGATCAGCGAATCACTCATGGCGCGCCTTTAGCCGTTATTCGACCAGCGCGCGAAAATTGCGGTCGGCAGGAGCCGCGCATTTTCGCCTGCCTCTTTTACCGCGAGGTCGCCATGCTCGATGGTTCCCGGCAGGTCGCGGAACAATTCTTCGACCACTCCGGCCAGCGCCAGGCTGCTCATGCGCACGGCATAGACGGTCAGAAACAGGAAGCGGCTCTCATTATCGAGCAGCTTGCGACAATCGGCGAGCAGGCCGGGCAGCCCCTCCTCCAAACGCCAGACTTCATTGTCGGGGCCACGTCCGAACTTGGGCGGATCGAGGATAATCCCGTCATAGCGCCGCTTGCGCCGCACCTCGCGCGCAGCAAATTTGGCTGCGTCGTCTACCAGCCAGCGGATCGGTCGATCCTCCATACCCGAAAGCGCAGCATTCTCACGCGCCTGCGCCACCGACTTCTTGCTGGCATCGACATGGGTGACGCGTCCGTGGCGGCTCAGCGCCAGGGACCCCACGCCGGTATAACCAAACAGGTTGAGGGTTTCGGCATCCTCGCGCCCTGCCAGTTGCGCACGCATCCAATCCCACACCGGGGCCATATCGGGAAAGAATTGCAGGTGGCGGAACGGGGTCGGTGACGCTGTGAAATGGGCATCGTCCCACGAAAGCTCCCACCCAGGCTCGGGCACATCTGATGACAGGTTCCAGCGACCGCCACCATCCTCGTCCGAACCGGGAATGAACTCGCCATGCGCCTGCCAATCGACAAGGCGCGGTTGCCACATCGCCTGCGGTTCGGGCCGGATAAAGCTGTATGGACCAAAGCTTTCCAGCTTGCGCCCGTTCCCACTGTCGATCAGGCGATAGCTGTCCCAGCCCTCGCCAACCATCAGCTTGGGATCGGTGCGCAGTTCGACCATCAGCGGGAAGGTTCTGCGTGAGCAGAGACGAATTCGCGTACCGCCTCGTATTCACCGGGCAGTTCCGCGAAGACTTCCTCGCGCGCGAACAGATCGCCCACCCGCGCAGGCAGCGCAGGCCGGATGCCGGTCGCGCGTTCCACTGCGTCGGGGAACTTGGCTGGATGCGCGGTGGCCAGCGTGACAATCGGCACCGCCGGATCGAGATCGCTTGCAAGCGCAGCATGCAGGCCGATCGCGGTGTGTGGGTCGAGCACCTGTCCTGCATGGTCATAGGCCCAACGAATTGAACGCGACATTTCATCCGGGTCTGTGCGGGCGCTGGTGAACAGCCGCGCCGCGCCTTCGCGCTGCGCATTTGTCAGCTGCATCGCCTTCTTCGCTTCGAAGCCATGCATCTGCTCGGCAAGCGCGGCACCATCGCGCCCACCGCAATCGAACAGCAGGCGTTCGAAGTTGGAGGAAACCTGGATATCCATCGACGGCGCAGCGGTAGGCGTCACGGTCCCCGCCGAATAGTCACCGTCTGACAATGCGCGATGCAGGATGTCGTTGATGTTGGTCGCGACGATCAACTGCTTGATTGGCAGCCCCATCTGGGCGGCGACATAGCCGGCAAAGACATCACCGAAATTACCCGTCGGCACGCTGAAAGCCACTTGCCGATTCGGCGCGCCCAATTGCAGCGCGCTGGCGAAATAATAGACCACCTGCGCCATCAGCCGCGCCCAATTGATCGAATTGACCGCGCCTATGTTGAACCGGCTGGTCATGGTCTGGTCCGCGAACATGCGCTTTACCATCGCCTGGGCGTCGTCAAAGCTGCCGTCGATCGCGATATTGTGGACGTTGGGCGCACGGACAGTCGTCATCTGGCGGCGCTGCACATCGCTGACCCGTCCGTTGGGGTGGAGCATGAAAATCTCCACGCCTTCGCGTCCGGCCACGGCATCGATCGCGGCCGATCCGGTATCGCCGCTGGTTGCGCCAATGATCGTCAGGCTCGACTTGCGACGGCTGAGGAAGGTTTCGAACAGCAGGCCGAGTAGCTGCAAGGCAACGTCCTTGAACGCCAGCGTGGGTCCGTGAAACAGCTCGAGCAGCCATTGCCGCTCGTTGAGCTCGACCAGCGGCGTCACCGCATCGTGCGAGAAGCGTCCATAAGCCTGCCGGCACAGCGCCAGTAACTCGTCTTGCGTCAGGCTGTCGCCCACAAACGGTGCCATGACCTTCGCGGCCAGTTCGGCATAAGGCAGGCCCGCCATCGCCGTGATCTCTGCCTCGGTGAAGCGCGGCCATTCGCGCGGCAGGTATAGCCCGCCATCGCTGGCGAGCCCAGCCAGCGTAACCCCTTCGAAATCGAGCGCAGGTGCGCGGCCCCTGGTTGAGATATATTCCATTTGGGCAGTGCGGTTAGACGCGGCAGTCGCTAAGCGCAAGAAAGCTGAATTTCTCGGGCCTCAAGCCTGCTCTTTCGACCGCTTCTTTATCGCCAATCCATAGATCACCAGCGCAACCAGGGCGAACAAGAACCATTGCACCGCATAGGCCAAGTGGTTGTTGGGCAGGTCGCGCGGATCAGGCTGCGCGAGCGGCGCAAGCCCAGCCTGCGGCTCGTCGGTAATCAGCCTGACCGCGTCTCCATAGGGTGCGATACGTCCGGAGACTTCGCCCCCCTTCCATTCAGGAGCCTGCGGGTTGTTCGACCAGCCAATCGTGACATCGGCAGTACCTGCACCGTCATATTGGCACCGCGCCACATGGACCCAACCAGAATGCTGATGGATCGACTTGCCCGAGATCGCATCGATACCCTGCACTTCACGGCAATCGATCTTCGAGCGTCGGAATAGGACCGATTCGTACCTTTCGGGCGATGGCCAGTCGACCAGATCGGGATTGATCAGCGCAGCCTCATACTGCGCGATCAATGCCTCCTTCTCGCCCAGCCGATCGAGTTGCCAGAAACCCAGACGAACCATGATTCCGGCAGCTATCAGCACAACGATTGTGGCAACAATGGGCAGCCTGCGAATCACAGGTCGCGGCCCCCCGCCTCACGCGCCTTGTTGCGATGCTCTGCCACCAGCAATGCGGCCTTGGACACGCGCAGCCCCCAGATAACCGCCGCAATAGTGAACGGTATCCAGATCAGCGCATGGACCCAGAATGGCGGCGAGGCCACGACATCCAGCCAGATCGCCAAGGCTATGACCACGGCACCGATAATCAACGTCAGGAAGGCCGCCGGCCCGTCACCCACATTGAACCGGCTGATATCGAGCCCACAGACGGCGCATCGATCGGCAAACTTCACCGGGCCATCGAACAGCGTCCGTGATCCGCAATCCGGACACAAACCGAAAAGGGCAGCCTGGCCCAAGCCAACTGGCTCGCCGGGCTGCCCCTTCGATTGCGGCGTGTCGCCAGTATCGTTCATCCGTGAACGGGTGCGCCCCAGCCGCCCCAGATGTAAACCACGACGAACAGGAACAGCCACACCACGTCAACGAAGTGCCAATACCATGCCGCCGCTTCAAAACCGAAGTGTTGGCGCGGGGTGAAGTGGCCCTTGTAGGTGCGGGCAAGACAGACGATCAGGAAGATCGTGCCGACCAGCACGTGGAAACCGTGGAAGCCGGTGGCCATGTAGAATGCCGAGCTATAGGTGTTGCCGCCAAAGCCGAACGGCGCATGGGCATATTCATAGGCCTGGATGCAGGTAAACAGAACGCCCAGCGCGATAGTCAGCCAAAGGCCGGTCTTCAGTCCCTGGCGGTCACCATGGATCAACGAATGGTGCGCCCAGGTAACGGTAGTGCCCGAGCACAGCAGGATCAGCGTGTTGAGCAACGGCAGCGAGAACGGGTCCATTACCGCCTCGATTCCCTTGGGTGGGAACTGGCCACCAACTACTTCGGCAAGGTCGCTGGGGAATAGTGCGAAGTCGAAGAAACTCCAGAACCACCCGACGAAAAACATCACTTCCGAAGCAATGAACAGGATCATCCCATAGCGCAGGTGCAGCTGCACCACCGGGGTATGATCGCCCGCATGCGCTTCCTTGATGACGTTTCCGAACCAGCTGAAGAAGGTTGCGATCAGGCCGGCAACACCCAACCCCAGAATGATCTGCCAATTCGCCATGTCGTGCATGAAGAACACCATGCCGGTGGTGAAAGTCAGCGCTGAAAGCGCACCGATCACCGGCCAGACATCGGGCTCGAGAATGTGATAATCGTGGGTCTTGTGGCCAGCCATGAATCAATCCTGTGATGCTTTGCGTTCCGCCCTTAATCGCCAGAGCGGCGCGGGTCC
>SBHJ01000236.1 GCA_006226465.1 Alphaproteobacteria bacterium
GCCCAGGTTGCCGGTCAGGGTCATCGTTGTGCCGAAGGTATCTAGGTCGTTGTGCCCATCGAAATCGTAATCGCCCGCATACACATCCCCATCGAGATCGACATAGTCGTCTAGCTGCGGGTTGGGCGAGGAGGGCTGACCTTCGCCGGTCGGCAATGGAGCGCTGACATATTCGAAGAAGCCTGTGCGGATCTTTTCGTGGCCGAAGCGCACGTTGAACAGTGCTGAGAAATCGTCGGTAGGTTCCCAGAGCAATTGGGCGCGCCCGGCAATATCGTTCGAATTGTTGAGTTTCTTGTCCGGGTTCAACCGGTTGGTGACGTAGCCGTCACCCTGCGTTGTCGATAGCGAGAAGCGCGTTGCGACAGTCTCGCCGAGCGGCAAGTTCAGCGCGCCTTCGGCCTCGATTGTATCGAAGCTGCCATAGGACACCTGGGCATAGCCGCCCAATTCGAACTTCGGCTTGACCGTGATGAAATGCGCCAGGCCGCCGGTCGCATTGCGGCCGAACAACGTGCCCTGCGGGCCGCGCAGGATCTCGACGCGATCGGTGTCGAACAGGGCAAAGCCGCTGCCTGAGGATTGGCTGATATAGACCTCGTCGACATAAAGCGCGACGGGGCTTTCGACATTGGTGGTAAAGTCACTGTTGGCCGCGCCGCGCACGGCCAGCGAGTAATTCGACTCGCCATTGGGCTGGATGGTGCTGACGCCTGGCGCCAGTGCAGTGACTTGCTGCGCAGAGGTGTAGCCGAGCGCTTCGAGCTGCTCGCCGCCGATCGCAGTGATCGAAATCGCCACGTCCTGGACATTCTGTTCGCGCTTGGTCGCCGTAACGATGATCTGGTTGAGGACCGATCCGCGCGCTTCCGGCTGGTCGCCAGCCTGATCGTCTTGTGCAAGCGCGGGTTGTGCCAGCGCGATCGCCACCAGCGCGGTGCCGGATAGCATGGAAAGCCTGGTAACTCTTTCTATCATGTTGATTGACCGTGGCATTATTGCCTCCTCCTCTGTGTCTTGTTCAGTTCTAACTTTTGGGAACAGCGTCGAGCCGAGCAACGAGCTTCGCACGATGTTCGACAACGCCATCGACAATCGGATTATCACGCAGGCGCGCCACCTCTGCCTCTTCGAAGGGTTCGAACGGTACGGTTCCGTCTGTCCCGGCGAACTCTTCCATCATCCAGTTTGCCAGATTGGCAAGATCTGCATTGGAAAGCGGCGAACGTGACATGCCGGGCACGCGGATCAGGAATTCGCGTCCTTCGGGCAGCTTCTGGAAACGATCGAGATCGTCAAGCGACGGCACGCCGCGCTTCGCGCTGCCCGCGCCATCAGGCCCGTGGCATCCCTGGCAGTTCATCTGGTAATCGAAATGTGCCTTTTGCGCATTGAACGCCAATTTCGGTCCTGCTGGTTGATGGGTTCCAACTGCCACAACTTCGGGGCCAGCACCCATCTGGGATGATGAATCCTTCGAACCTCCCTCGCTACAAGCGGTCGCAAGACCCGCAGCGAGAAATGCCGCAAGATACCGAAGCGCGGCAGCTGGCACCACGGGCCCGGTCCTAGCTCGCCTCTGTTGCCAGACCAACGATGATCGCGGTCGAGCAATTGTAGGCTTCGCTTGTCGAACCGAGGCACCAGTTGATGTCATTGTTCGATTGCGGCCGAACCATTGGCTTGTCGTCTTCGTTGCGATTGCACAGGCAGCGCCCGCAGGTCGTGGTACCGCAACAGTCATTGTAGGAAATGACATAGCTGCGCCCGTCCGCCGGGTTCTTGCAAGTGCCGATCCAGGTGATCGGTGACATTTCCGTTCCTGGGGGGCAGCTGGTTGTCGTGCCGCCGCAGCAAGTGCACAGGAACCCGTCGATGCCGCAATAGCGCCAATAGTCGCAGCTTGCCGGATCGCCGGGATCGTTGAGCTTGCCGGTCGATTGGGGGGACACGCCGCCTCCACCGCCGCCATGCGTGCTTGCCGCCCTGGCAATCGGGAGCAGCGGCAAAGCGGCCGCGCCAACCAGTCCGCCGCCCAGCAAGGCAAAGATGCCACGGCGCGACGTGCGCTTGGCAATGTTCCTGCTTCTTGCCTCAATCCATTTATCCAGCCGCGAACTCATGCGCGCCTCCCCTCGGTAAGATATTGTTGCAGCGAGATTACGCCCTGATCGCGGGCTTCAAAAAGGCTTTCGAGATGTTCCCTGGAGTTGACCAGGCCATAGGCCGCCACGCGCCCTTCGCCATCCAGCAGCACCGCATAAGGCAGCTTCGAGATGCCCAGCTCCATGCCCAGGCGATCCGAAAGCACATAGGCAAACCGCTGCAGCGCCTCTCGCTCGATGAACTCGAGATGTTCGGCCGGCGAGTCGCCCGCGCTAGCCAGGATGAAATCGGTACCGGCACTCTCACTCATGGCGAGCGAACGGAAGGCCGGCAGGATCGATTTGCAGACCGGGCAATCGGGCGCTGCGAAAAACAGCAACTGCCCCTTACCGTCAGAACGCCCCGATCCAATCTCGATATCGCCCCCGGTCAGCGAGGGCTCAACCCGGCCGGGGAGCTCAAGGCCTTTGGCGAGAACCTTGCTTGTCGCCAAGGCACCGGCCGGGGCAACCCGTTCGTAAAGGACACCGATCTGGCGCAACAGCAGCAGGTTCACGCCTGCCAGCAGCACGACGACGACCCAGAGCGCGACCTGCGAAGCAATCAGTCCATTCTCAAGCATGCCGGGATGCTCCCCTGATAGCGCGAATCCATTCGCGATTGGCAAGTACAATCCGACCGGATTCCTGAATGAGCAAAAGGGCAAGGCCAGCGCAGGCCCCGCTCACGATATCTGGCCAACCGCCCGCTCTATCCATCGGCAAGGCGACGAGCCATGCTACGCCAATCAGTGCTGCATTGCGGAATACCAAAGCCCAGCCCAGACCGCTTGGCTGCGAGCCGAAATGGCAGCCACAGTCTATCCCGGATCGCCCACGGACAATCGCCTGGATCATGACAATCCCATAGCCACCGAAAATCGTTGCAGCGAAAATGGCACCGGCGCTGGACAGCGCAGGCACAACCAGCATGGCTGCGCAAACTGCCTCTGCTGTCGCGAGCATATATGCGATCGCCGGCCCAAATTTGCGCGGGGTCAGTCCATAGCCGTCAAGCGCGAGCATGAACTCCCTCTGCCGCATCACCTTGTGTGTGGCTGCAACCGCCAGGGTCGCAGCCAAAAACCATGCGAGCGGTAGAACAAGAGCGGGATCCAAGATCACCGGCCACTCTCGAATGCGTGGAGGACCATCGGCATGGCAGCCATGAAACCGCCAATCGAGCGAACTTTCTTGTCGCTGGCGAGATCGTAGACTTCCAGCTCCATCGACCCGTTGGTGACCAGCATGATCGGCTTGGCCGCATGCGAAACTTCGATCGAAATGCTCTCGCCTTCAAGCTTGATCTTGCGCACCACCTTGCGGGCCTTGGGATCGAGAACCCAGACTTCGTCGCCGCCATATTTGTGGTCACCTGGCTTGGCTCCCGCCCGCATCAGCACATAGACGCGGCCCTGGGCATCGCCGGTGATCATCTGCCAGCCCGATGGCTTGCGGTCCGTGCCATCGGCAAAATGCCATGCTTCTTGCGGCTTTGGCGCACCATCGCCCAGCTGCACACCCTGCAGGTAACCTTCGAAGGTCGGAAAGTAGGTCACGTCGCCCACTGTAGTTGACATCGTGAACAACGGGTTGTTGTCGATATCGTTGAAGGCCGCACTTTCGGTGCGTTCCGCGACCTGGCCCGAATCGCTCAGAGCGAAGCTCGCCATCTTTCCATCGCCGCAGAGCGAGGCAAAGCCCTGGTCACCGGCCGGATAGGCAAGGATACAGCCGCCAGTATCGATCTCATTTACCAGCTTGCGCGAATCCAGATCGATCACCGCAACCCCGGTTGCCGGAGTAAACGTATAGATCAGCGCAAATTTCTGGTTGGCGGTCAGCGAAAGCCCTGCCTTCTGGGTAACATTCTGCGCGCGATTATTGTTGGGCAGGATCACCTCGCCCTTGGGCTTCAGCGTCTCACGATCCCAGATGGTCATCACGTCGGTGCGTTTGCCGCGCGTACCGCGTTCATAATAGGTTTCCGCGACGTAGAGTTCCTTGCGCTTGCTCGATTGGTTGAAGGTCGCCATCTGCGCCGCATCGATCGCGCCGCGATAGTTGAGCGTGCCATCACCGGCATCGATCACCATGACCTTGCCCAGGACAAGTGTGTTGAAGTTCACGTCATGCGCGAAGAACCAGTCGTCTTCGTACTTGCCTTCCAGCGACTCGCTTTTGCCAATCTGTTCATTCTCGAGCGGCGGAGCGTCGGCCGCGACCAGCGCAGACCCGTCTCCATCCGATTGCGATTGGCCACAAGCAGCCAGCGTTAGAGCGATCGCCGCACACAGCAGGCGTTGTCCGGAACGCTTCATCAATCCTCCCCTTTAGGACTTTCGACCTAAATTATGGCAATCGTCCTAAAATGTAAAGCCCTCTATTGGTTTTTTGCGTCGCTGAATTGCCTGTTGGCGGACACAAAATTGCGCGGAGGCGACTCTTCGCGAACCTGCCGACCGCAGGCCGCGCAATAAGCTGCCAGCGGTCGGGAATTAGAATGATTACAACCTTGCGCCAGCGCTTGATAATGCCTGGCCAATCATCCACGCTCTGGAAGTGGCTCGAGACCAGCCAAAGTCATCCAGGTCACAAGTTGTTAGTGAGGATCAATGGCCCGACCGCAGGCAGCCGACTACGAGGATCGAAAACAGGAGATCGTCAACAGGGCGGCCGAACTCTTCGCATCGCACAGTTTCCTCGGCACTTCGATCAACGATATTGCGGCGGCCTGCGGGTTTTCCAAGTCGCTGTTGTATCACTATTTCAAATCGAAGGAGGAACTGCTCGCCGCGGTCATGCATTCGCACATCGACCGGTTGGAAGGCCAGTTGGAGAAGGCTGAAACAGCAGGGGAATCTTCCAGCGAGGTCCTGCA
>SBHJ01000295.1 GCA_006226465.1 Alphaproteobacteria bacterium
CTTATCCGGGCAATTTCCTAACAAACAAGGGCGGCGTAGAAGTCTCGCGACAAACCGGCTGCGAGACGCGCTGAGTCGTTGAACGGCGGCTTAACGGCACCCCGAAAGTGCCGTTGGACCAGCGCTTTCCACGAATCCTGCGGAGATTCGCCATGCGCATCACACAGCGCGACGAAGTGCTTCGTGCCGACCGCAACATGGCGAATTTCGTCCGCCAGGATGCGTTCGAGAATTCTTGCGCCGTGTTCATCGCCAGCACCGCGCACCCGTTCGAGGGTCGCCGGAGTGACGTCAAGCCCGCGCGCCTCCAACACCATCGGCACGACCGCCAATCGTGCGCGCACGTCGTCGCGCGTAGCCTCTGCTGCCTGCCACAGCCCACCATGCGCAGGCAGTGCACCGTAATGACTGCCAAGCGCCTCAAGCTTGCGCGCGAGCAGTGCGAAATGCATCGCTTCATCGGCCGCGACCGACAGGAAGTCGCTGACGAACTCGCGCCCGCACGGTTCGCCAAACCGCCCCGCCATGTCGAGCGCAAGGTCAATCGCAACAAATTCGATGTGGGCCAGCGCATGCCACAACGCGGTCCGTCCGCGCTCGGACCCGGCCTTTCCGCGCTTGGGCATCTGTTTCGGGAGCAGCAATTCTGGCCGTTCCGGCCAGGCCGGCCGATCGGGCGTCGAGACGTCAAAACTCCACTCAAGGCGCCCCAAGCGCCAGTCACGCGCCACCTTGCGCGCCGCGAAGCATTTCGCGCGAGGATCGCCCGTGAGCAGTGCTGCGCGGATAGCTTGAACGACGGTAGGCATGAAAGCGGTCAGAGTGCCTTGGCTGCCTCGAGCACTTCTTCTGCGTGGCCCTTGACGCGAACCTTGTTCCACACCCGGGCGATCTTGCTGCTTGCATCGACCAGGTAGGTGGTGCGCACCATGCCCATATAGGTGCGGCCATAGTTCTGCTTCTCGGTCCAGATACCTAGCGCGTCAGACAGGCCATCGGTTTCCGCATCGCTGGCGAGCGGCGTAGCCAGTTCGTGCTTGGCGATGAAACTGAGATGTTTCTTGGGCGAATCCTTGCTGACGCCGAGCAGCGCGACACCGGCCTTGTCGAATTGGGATTTCAGCCCGGTGAAGTCCTTTGCCTCCATCGTGCAACCAGGAGTGTTATCCTTGGGATAGAAGAAAACGACCAGCTTGCGGCCCTTGAAGTCCGAGGCCTTCACAGTCCCACCATTGGGCGTTTCCAACTCGATATCGGGAAATGTGTCGCCCTCTGCCGCAAACTTGCTCATCAATCGATCTCCAAAATTTCATCGAATGCCTGTGCCCAGGCGGAGGCAACTTCCTGCCTCGCTTCACCCAAGTGGTGCAAGAGCGCAGAAAAATCCGCGCAGCCGCAAGCCTGCGCCAGAGCTTGCGCCGCCGCAGGAGGCGGCTCGCTCAAGTCCGGTGCCAGCAGCCGCCCCGAAACCAACAGGCGCGTAAGGAAGTCATGCGCCTCGATCAGCTCCGGCGGGATCAGGTCGGCCACTGCCAGCGCCGCACAAGCCTGCCCAAGATCGGGCGAAAAGCCGGTACGATCCCGCAATTGCAGGAAGTGCACCACAAACTCCAGATCGACCAGTCCACCCCGCAGCAGCTTGGCATCGAGCGGGCCGGCTGGCGCTTTATGCTGCGCCATTTCGCTACGCATCTTGAGCACGTCAGAACGCAGGACAACGGGATCGCGTTCCTGTCCCAACACGCTGACGACAACTGCATCCAGGTCATGGCGCGCCTTGTCCGATCCAATCAGCACACGCGCCCGAGTCAACGCCATATGCTCCCAGGTCCAGGCCGCTTCGCGCTGATATTTGGCGAAACTCTCGACTGTCGCTGCCAGCGGCCCTTGCGTCCCCTGCGGTCTGAGCCGCGTATCGATCTCGTAAAGCGCGCCATGCGCTGTCGGCACAGATAACGCAGCACTAACGCGCTGCGCCAGACGATTGAAGTAATGCGTTCCGCCAAGCGGGCGCTCGCCATCTGACTCATGGCCGGTCTCGCCAGTGAACAGATAGATGATATCGAGGTCCGAAGCATGAGTCAGCGCCCCGCCACCAAGCCGCCCCAACCCCAGCACAATCAATTCACTTCCCGAAATCCTGCCGTGCTTGCGGGCGAATTCCTCTTCTGCCGCGCGATGTGCCACCGCCAACGCTGCCTCCGCTGTGCGCGACAAGGCCGCCGCGATATCGAGCGGGTCATGCACTGCTTCGATCAGCTGCAAGCCCAGGGCAAAGCGCATTTCGCCCGTCACCACCCGGATCCGGTCAAGCTGGCGTTCGTAATCTCCCTGGGCATCCCCGGTTTCCATCCGGGAAGCGAGCTGTTCGACCGAACCCGGAAGGTCGAGCGCGGACTGATCGAGCAGCGTATCGAGCAATTCGGGCCAGCGGCCCAGGTCTTCGGCCAAGGTGGGCGCAAGGGTCAGGATCGAGGTCAGCTGCCCCAACAAGGCAGGACGGGCTTCGAGCAGGCGAAACAAATTTATCGCCGAAGGGGCATTGGCGAGCACTCCCTCCCATCGCAGCAATGTCCGTTCGGGATCATCTGCTGCGGCGAAGGCTTTGAGAAGCGCAGGCAAAAGTGCGTCGAATGCACCCAGCGCTGCAGCGGAACGCAAAGTACGATATCGACCGTCGCGCCAGTCCGAAATCCGCTCGGCCAATTGCTGCGGATCGGTGAAGCCCAGTTCCTCCAATCGATCGGGCAAACTTTGGGTCGCAGCAACTGTTGCATCGGACCCATCGCTCTCGGCAATCACTGTGTCATACAGCCGTGCCACTCCGGCAGTAATTTCGCGCAATTCTGCTATCAGCGCCGCGCCATCCGCCAACCCGTCAAGGCGCGCCACCGAATCAAGAGCGCCGCCGCCGGGTAGGCTATGTGTCTGACGGTCCTCGACCATCTGCAGCCGGTGTTCGATTAGCCGGAGCCGGTCATAGGACTTGCCCAGCAATTCCGCCTCATCCACATGGATCCTGCCCGCCGCTGCCAAGGCATCGAGGGCCGCTCGCGTCCCGCGCAACCTCAAGGACGCGTCGCGCCCGCCATGGATCAGCTGGTGCGTCTGTGCGAAGAATTCGATCTCGCGAATACCACCACGTCCATGTTTCAGGTTGAACCCAGGCTCTGGCTCCTGAGGACCTGAATAATTGGCGCGAATCCTGGTTGTAAGCCTCCGGATTTCCTCGATCGCACCATAGTCGAGGCTGCTGCGCCACACGAAGGGACGAATCGAGGCGAGAAATTCCTTGCCAGCGGCAATGTCCCCCGCAGCGGTGCGGGCACGGATGAAGGCCGCGCGCTCCCACGCCAATGCCGAGCTTTCGTAATGCGTCAGGGCCGCGTCGCAGGAGATCGCCAGCGGGCTGACTTCGGATGCCGGCCGCAGCCGCAGATCGACGCGGAAGACATAGCCCTCTTCGGTATTCTGGCTGAGCATCTGGACCAATTCGCGGGCATAGCGCTGGGCAGCTTCGCCCGGCTCATCGCGTTCGCGACGCGGCAGGCGCATTGGATCGTAAAGCAGGATCGGATCAATGTCGGAAGAGTAGTTGAGTTCTCTCGCACCATGCTTGCCCAAAGCAAGCGCAATCATGCCCTGCGGCTCGGCATCTTCGACTCTACGCGTGATTGCATCCGTTATGGCCTTGTCGAGCGCCCGGTCGGCCAAGGCCGACAGTTCCCGCATGACCTGCTCTAGCGGGAAGGCGCCGGCCAGATCGCCGATCGCCAGAGCAGTGGCATAGGCCAATCGCTCGCGTCGCAGGGCGACCCCGATTGTCGTCGCACCCGCGCCCGCCTGCGCTGCCCATTCGAGCGCAGCCGCTCCATCTCCCTGTTCCAGTAAGTCGGACAGTGCGGGTTGACGTTCCAATGCACGAGCAAGAAACGGTGCCTCTGCCCGCGCCCTTGCCAACGCATACTGCCACTCGCTCGCCATGAGCGTTCCCTGCCTGCCATTGGGGGCAATCGCAAGCATGCAAGCTTGCGGCGGCGCGATTGCTCTGCGAAACAGCCGCCAGCAAGATATCTGCGAGGATGAACCATAAAATGATCAGGACAATTTTCGTGGCCGCGGCGGCGCTCTCGCTTTCGGCATGCGGGCAGTTGAGCGGTAGCAATGCGCTCGATATTCCGGATATTGCTGATGGCGATGTTTCCGAAGCTACGATGAAGGAAGTGGTGGAGACGCTTTCATCTGACGCGTTCGAAGGGCGCATGCCTGGAACTGCCGGCGAGGAAAAGACCGTCGCCTACCTTACAGACCGGTTCAAGGCCGCCGGACTCAAACCTGGCAACAATGGCAGTTGGGTGCAGGATGTCCCGTTGGTGGAGATAACCGGGCGCGGCTATGCACCGCTCACAATCACAGGCGGCAAGGGCAACCTCGCCCTCAGCTACGGCACTCAATGGGTCGGTGTGAGCTATCGTGAAGCCGCCCAGACCCGCATCGATGCCAGCGACATGGTCTTCGTCGGTTACGGCATCAACGCCCCCGAGCGTGGCTGGAACGACTATCAAGGCCTCGATGTAAAGGGCAAGACGGTGGTGATCCTGGTCAACGACCCGGATTACCAGTCCGAGACGCAGGATGGCACGTTCAACGGCCGCGCGATGACCTATTACGGGCGCTGGACCTACAAGTTCGAAGAGGCTGCCCGTCAAGGCGCTGCGGCCGCGCTGATCGTCCACGATACCGAACCGGCAAGCTATGGCTGGAACGTGGTCGAATCTTCCTGGACCGGGCCGCAGGCCTTCCCCCAGCGCGGTGAAAACGCACCGCCGCTGACGATCATGAACGGCTGGGTAAGCAATTCTGCTGCACATGAAATATTCAAGGCCGCGGGCAAGGATCTGGACGAGCTCTCGGCTCTGGCGCGAACCAAGGGTTTCAAGGCCGTTCCGCTTGGCCTCAAGGCATCGACCAGCTTCA
>SBHJ01000153.1 GCA_006226465.1 Alphaproteobacteria bacterium
TCGCCAGCCTTCAAGGCCGCTGCCTGTGCCACGATCTTGTCGACCAGTTTCTCGTAGAGCGGCGCCTCGATATAGAGCCGCGAACGGGCGACACAAATCTGCCCCTGGTTCTGCATTGCACCACCGAGGATCATGGCCGCGATCGCATCGAAATCCTGATCTGCCATGTCGGCAAAGACGATCTCCGGCGATTTGCCCCCACATTCGAGCAGCACAGGCTTCAGTGTGCTGTCTCCAACCGCGCGCATCAGTGCCTTGCCGGTAGCAGTTGAGCCGGTGAAGGCGAGCATGTCGATGCCCGCATGGCGAGCCAAAACGTCACCGGTCTGGCCATCGCCCTGCACGACATTGAGCGCACCCGGCGGCAACCCGGCTTCCATCGCCAGTTCGGCGATGATCGAGGCAGAACCGGGAGAAATTTCTGACGGCTTGACCACAACGGAATTCCCCGCGGCGAGCATCGGTGCAATCTTCATCATCAGATTGATTGCGGGGAAGTTCCACGGAATGATCGCTCCGATCACCCCTCGCGGACGGCGGACCTGCATTTCGAAAGCCCCGGCATCGGTTGCCGGGATCGCGCCGCGCTGCCACTTGTCGATGGCCTCGCCGTAATAGCGGGTAAAGCCTGCGGCCACGACGCCCGCTTCGAACCCGCCAGCACTGACGGGCTTGCCCATGTCGGCGCAATCGGCCTCGGCCAGCCGACCGGCATTCTTTTCGATGAGATCGGCCAGCGCCTTCAGCATCCCGGCGCGCGCCACCGGCGGCAGCGATCCCCATGGTCCGTCCAGCGCGCCGCGCGCAGCGCAGACTGCGGAATTGACCGCCTCCGTTCCGGCCGCGGCGAAAGTACCGCGCGAGCGTCCTGTCGCGGGATCGAACTGCTCGATCGCGCGATCGCTTGCGGCATCGATGCGCGCTCCGTTGACGAATGACCTCAAGTCGATCGGACTGCTCATGCCGCCTCGCTCCTCTGCTCGGTATCTTCGCGGATCATGTCGGCGGCCTTTTCCCCGATCATGATGCAAGTGGCGTTGATGTTGCCGGCGGGGATGGCAGGGATAATAGAAGCATCCGCGACCCACAGGCCTTCGACGCCCTTGACCCGCAACCGGTGGTCGACGACGCCATCGTCGCCAGGTGCCATTTTGCAGGTGCCGCTCGGGTGATACATGAGAATGCCGGTGTCGCGAACGTGAGCGGCGAGGCCTGAGGTGCTTTCGTCAGTCGGTGCCACGATATTGGCCACATAAGGCTTCATTGCGTTAGTGCGCAGGATATCCAGTCCGATCCTAAGACCGGAGACCAGCCGGTCCACATCGCCTGCATTCTCGAACAGTTGATGGTCGATTACCGGCGGCGCCGTAGGGTCTGCCGAGGCGAGCTCGATCTTGCCCCGGGAAAGCGGACGGCACAGGCCAACAGCGAGCGCCATCTGCGGCGTTTTCTTGCGTTTGGCCTTACCGTCCTCGATCTCGTAGGCGGATGGTGACAGGATGATCTGGATATCCGGCGCGGCCAACCCGTTTTCTGTTCGAACGAACGCCTGCGCATGGCCGATCGGCGTAGCAAGCGGTCCCTTGCGGTTCAGGAGGTAGTTCAGCGCGTGGACCGGCGATTTGACCGGACCCTGATCGCTCGTCAGGGTCGGAACCGTCGCTTCGAAAGACACAGTCACGCCGGAATGCTCCATGAGGTTCTCGCCCACGGCGTCGTTCGCGACCAGAGTGTCAATTCCATGCCTCGCGAGTTGGTCTGAAGGGCCGACCCCCGACAGCATCAACAGCTTGGGGCTGGCTATCGCACCGGCGCACAGGATCACACCATTGCGCGCCGTGGCCTCGAGCGCCGTGCCATGCCTGCGATATCGCACGCCGCTGGCGCGGTTCGCATCGAACAGGATCTTTTCGACGCAAGCCCCTGTTTCTACCTGCAAATTGGTTCGTTCGCGGATCGGATCGAGATAGGCTGCAGCAGTACTCGCGCGCACGCCGCGATGCTGTGACGCTTGGCAGATCCCTGCGCCCTCCCTGACCGCGCCGTTAAGATCGTCAGACCGACCATGGCCCAATTCGTCGAAAGCGGCGATGAACGGCTCGACCAAGGCATGGGGAGAGCGAGGCTTTTCGACGGCGAGCGGGCCGTCACCGCCACGCTCTTCATTCGCACCCGTATCGCTTGTTTCCAGCTTTCGGAAATAGGGCAGTACATCCGCATGGCTCCAACCGCGATTGCCCATCTGAGCCCATAGGTCGTAATCGTAGGCGTGGCCGCGCACGAACATCATGCCGTTCAGCGCACTACTGCCGCCAAGCATTTTGCCCGCCGGCCACATTTCGACCTTGCCGCCGCGAGAAACATCTGGTTCGGCAATGTACTGCCAGTTCATGTCGGGTCTTGGGAAGGAGAACATCATGAAGGCTGGGACGCTGACGTAAGGATGGTGATGATCGCGCCCTGCCTCCAGCAACAAGACCCGGCAATCGCGATTTTCGGAAAGGCGCGCGGCTATCACCGCACCGGATGAACCGGCACCGATGACAATAAAGTCCCAATTCTCAGCCAAGCCAGTTGGCATGCTCACCCCAATCTTCGCCCCGGCTCGTTGTTGGCCGCAGGATTCCAGTCTCGGCATATGTCGATATTGCGCAAGACGATTATTCGAACCGAAGAGAATTGCTTTGCAATCTCCGTTCAATTGGTCCGTACGGCCGCAATGATCTGGCAAAAAGGGAGCACAGGCGCTAGTCCCAGACATATTTGGTAGAGAGGACGAGCAGAACGGTTTGGGCAATCCGTACACCATAGAATCCAAGTTGAAGCTTTGGACCGGAAGACCCGATGCGCTTTCGCGTGACTATGATCCGGACAATATCCAGCCATGGAACTCCAGTCACGGGCTTCGCCTCAAGCCTGCAGCCTGGGCGGCGGAGGGCTATCGCGAGATTACCGATATCGCAGACGGCTTCTCGGTAGTTATCGGAGACATCACGCATCTCGAGGATGCGCTTCAGCGGCGCGAAGGACAGAATGCTCTCAATTTCCATTTTCGACTCAGTGGTATCAGCACCATTGAGGTCGAAGGTAGCGAGCCGGTAACGGTTGGCCAGCAAACCCTGGTGTTGCTTCTAAGTCCTGAAGGGATCGCGAAGACCGAACGGTTTTTCTCGGGCGAACACGAACAATCTGTCACGCTTTGCTGTCAACCTGATTTCATACTTAAGCGCTTCGAGACGTCGGGTGACGAGCTTCCCAAGATATTGCAATCCTGCCTAGATGGTGATGCAGGCCAAGCGATCTTTGCCAGTACAACGCTTAGCGTGCAGATGGCCGGAGCAGTTCGGGCGCTGATCGAAAACGAGTTTGAACGGGACTTCCGCCGCGCCTTTGTCGAGGCGAAAGCACTTGAACTGCTACTCTTGTCACTCGTAGCGCTCAGAGAGAGCGAACGTCGTCTGGAGAGTGGTCATGTGCCTCTGGGCAAGCGTGACAGCGAACGTATCGATACTGTGCGCGAAATCCTTGACCGGGATTATCTGGAGCCCCCCTCGATAACGCAGCTTGCACGTCAAGTAGCGGTCAATGACGCTAAGCTCATGCAGCTATTCAAGCAGCAGGTGGGCGAAACGATCTTCAACTATACCCAGCGGCTCAAAATGGAACACTCCAAGCGCATGCTCGAGGAAACCGAGGAGTCCATCACCGAGATCGCGTTCGACGTTGGATACGAATATTCAAGCAATTTCACCACGGCCTTCAAGCGCCATTTCGGTATCACTCCGAAAGCAGCTCGCCAGGCAGTACAATCGCAATGATTCGACAGATATCAAAGAATTTCGGCGCGACACCATAAGTGGGCAGCATTTTGGTGGTGTATGCCTAGAAGGCGAATAGTCAAGAATTGGATTTGTCAGTGAAGGCGGAGAATCGTCGGATCTGCAGAGAAATCGCGATTGAGTTCATAATGCGCCTCGTTACCGGCGCTGGCTCATAGAACAGGAAAGCACGCGGAGTAAGGTGCATGAGCGCAACGGCAATTGATGGGATCATCAGCGGGGATCGTCATGTGCCACTCGATCGACTGCGGCGACGCGCAGCACGCGCAGCCAATGCGTTGCACGAGGTCGGGATCTGGCAGGGTGACCGGGTTGCGCTATTGCTGCGCAACGACATCGCGTTCTTCGAAGCGACAATGGCGGCGTCGGTCCTGGGTGCCGTAACCGTGCCGCTGAACTGGCACATGACCGCAGAGGAAATCGATTACATACTCGAGGATTGCGAGGCAAAGATCGTCATCGCGCACGCAGACCTCGTCGACGAAGCGCTGATTTCCGTTTGCGCCGGTCGTGAGCTTGTTGTCGTGGAGACCCCACCTGAACTGGCCGGGCAATACGAAAAGTCGAAGCCGACGCGGCTGGCTAATGCGCTACCGGTCTGGGATGACTGGATCGATGGCCACGAGGCGTGGGCACGCCCGAGCATGCAGGTTACCGGCCCAATGTTCTATACGTCAGGGACGACCGGACGCCCCAAGGGCGTCAAGCGACTTCCTATCTCGCCCGAGGCGGTGAAGGCCGTCATGCACCGAGCCGCAGTGTCCTTCGGTATTGGCGGCGAAGACGTTCGCTCGGTCATGACCGGACCGCTCTATCACAGCGCGCCAAATGCATATGCGATGCAGGTTGTAGGGGAAGGCGGATTGCTCGTGCTGCAACCAAAGTTCAAAGCCTTGGAGCTTCTCGAGTTCATCGAACGCTACAAGATCACCAATCTGCACATGGTTCCGACGATGTTCGCTCGCCTCCTCGATTTGCCGGAAAGCAAGAAGGCACGCTTTGATCTTTCGAGCCTGCGCCACGTTGTCCACGGTGCCGCGCCCTGCCCGGCCGATGTGAAGCGCGCCATGATCGAATGGTGGGGACCGGTCGTCCACGAGTATTACGCGATGACGGAAACCGGGTTCATCGCCAT
>SBHJ01000125.1 GCA_006226465.1 Alphaproteobacteria bacterium
GAGGATCCCTATCCGCGCGTCAAGGCGCTGCGCGAAACTATGCGCGCCGAGGGTGTGAGCGAGGATACCGGAATCGTGATGGCCGGTGGGGTCTGGTTCCTGCGCGAATGGGAAAACTGGATCGACAATCCCGAGTTGGGCAAGATCATCTTTCAGTTCGGTACGCGTCCATTGCTCACCCACGAGAGCCCGATTCCCCAGGTCTGGAAGGACATGCTGCGCACGGTCGAGCCGGGCGATGTACTGCTGCACAAATTCTCGCCGACCGGATTTTACTCGAGTGCGGTCAAGACCCCGTTCCTGTACGACCTGATGCATCGCAGTGAACGCCAGGTTCCGATCTTCAAACGCGGCGAGGAAGATGGCACGGTTCCGTTGAGCGATCACGGCAAGGCCAAGTATTTCTGGGTCCATCCGGGAGATCAGCGCAAAGCCCAGGCTTGGGTGCATGAAGGTTTTACCGAGGCGCTCAAGACGCCGGACGACACGGTGGTGTTCGTCACACCCGAAAGCGCCGAGCAGATCCGCGCCGACCAGCAAGGCTGCATGGGTTGCCTGTCGCATTGCGGATTTTCGAGCTGGAAGGATCATGACGATCACACAACAGGTCGTCTAGCTGATCCGCGCAGCTTCTGCATCCAGAAGACGCTACAGGATATCGCCCACGGCGGTGATCCGGATGAGAACCTCGCCTTTGCCGGCCATGCAGCATATCGCTTCAAGCAAGACCCGTTCTATTCGAACAATTTCACCCCCACGGTGAAGGAACTGGTCGATCGGATCCTGACCGGGGATTGATCCACGCGAAAACCCGCACCGGGGAGCCATGAAGCTTCCCGATGCGGATTAGAAGGATGGCGAGTTTGTTCAGGCAGCTTTCAATTGCTGGACATCTCCGGCGCCGAGGCGGTTGCCTCCAATCGCCCAATCGCCCTGTTCGACTTCCATGATGCGGACCCAGGTCACCTGGCGCATGCCTTCACCTTCGACCTTGATCATGGCTTCGGTGACATTTTCGATCAGCTGGGCCTTTTCCTCGGCGGTGAACACGTCCTTGATGACATCGATTGTTACGAGCGGCATTTGAAATCTCCTGTTTTGAACATTCGGGCCTCCTTGGCTCCGATGCACCCTTGATATCCGCGCCAAACTGGTGATGCTTGAAGCTGGTCTGGAGATTTCATGGAGAATACCTCCATAAATGCCGTCTGACGTGATTCTGTATTGCTTTGAGGGCTTCGAGCTCGACCCTGCACGGTTTGAACTGCGCAAGGATGGCAGGCCTGTGCCAGTCGAGCCGCAGGTACTTTCGCTGCTGCTCCTGCTCGTCGCCAATGCAGAGCGAATGATCGACAAGGACGAGATCGTCGAGAAGATCTGGGATGGTCGGATCGTTTCGGAGGCGGCGATCTCTTCGCGGGTGAAATCTGCCCGCCAGGCGATCGGGGACGATGGCAAGAACCAGCGCCTGATCAAGACAGTTCATGGCCGCGGTTTCCGGTTCGTAGGAAATGTGAGGAGCGATGTGGTGCGGGCAGCAACGCCATCGCCTAACGCTCCTGCCGATGGATCGACCACACCTGTCGCACCGGAACGCCCTTCAATCGCGGTGTTGCCATTCCGCATTGTAGGAGAACCCGGACCTTACGACTTCATGGCCAATGCCCTGCCGGATGAACTGATCACCGATCTGGCGCGGTTGCGGTATCTGTTCGTAATTGCACGGGGTTCGTCGTTCCGCTTCACTAGCCATGATGCCGATGTGGCGGCAATCGGTGCTACGCTGAAGGTGCGGTATATCCTGACCGGTAGTGTTGAAAGCCTTGGCAGAGAAGTCATCGTCCGGGTCGAACTGTGCGATACGCGCAGCGGCGGGGTTATCTGGAACGAGCGATATCGTGGTGACGCCAAAGATGCGTCGGGCCTGCGCGCGTCGATACTTGCAAGCGTGGTCGCGAATGTCGAACAGCGGATCCCGATGCACGAGGCGCAACAGGCCAGGTTGCTTCCCGATATGCAGCTGGACGCATGGGCGGCCTATCACCTTGGGCTTGATCACATGTTCCGTTTCAATCGCGCAGACAACCTGCGTGCAGCCGAATTGTTCAGGCGAGCGATCGATCAGGACGCTCATTTTGCAAGGGCCTATGGTGGGCTGTCGTTCACCCATTTCCAGAATGCGTTTTTGCACCACACCGACGATTATGCCGCCGAAGTGGTGGCCGCGAAGGATCTGGCGTTGCGGGCGATCCAAAGCGATGCACTCGATCCTTTCGCACATTTCAACCTGGGGCGTACGCATTGGCTCGACGGAGATGTGCGGGCGAGCATCGCCTCACTCGAGCATTCGACAATACTGAGTCCCAACTATGCGCAGGGCGTATATGCCAAGTCATGGGCCAGAACGCTGGCAGGTGACAGCGCAGGCGGTGAAGACGATGTCTTGTTGGCGCTTAGCCTTAGCCCTCTGGATCCCATGCGATTTGCCATGATTGGCACCCGTGCCTTTGCCCACCTAACCAGCGACCGGATTGAGAGCGGAGCAGCATTGGCAGAACAGGCCGCCTATACACCGGGCGCGCATCGGCACATCATGGTCATTGCCGCAATCGGGGCGCACCTCGCGGGTAATGCCGAAAAGGCACGCAAATGGATCGCGCGGGCAGAGCAAGGAGGCACCAAGGCTAGCGCGTCCGAATTCCTGCGGGCTTTTCCTTTTGCCGAAGGTCATGCGCGCGAGGTTATGGAGCGCGCCTTACTCGACTTGGGGCTATAGTGCGCTCAATCCATCTCCCAACCACGTTCACCGTGGCTGGTGATGTCGAGCCCTTCGGTTTCCTCATCCCTCGAAACCCGCATCGGGAAAACGAGGCTGACCATGAGAGCCACAATCACGCTGGCGACCGCGCTCCATAGCGCGACCATGCCCACTGCGATTGCCTGGCCACCAATCTGGCTGCCCATGGTCATGCCTTCGGCATAGCCAGTTCCGCCCAATTTGGAGTCGAGGAATGCGCCCAACAGTACCGAGCCGAGCATGCCGCCAACGCCATGGACTGCAAAGACATCAAGCGAATCGTCAATCTTCAGGTGTTGTTTGACCAGTTGGATTGCACCGTAGCAAACCACAGCCGCCAGAACGCCGAACAGGATGGCTGCCCCAGGTGAGATAAATCCAGCGGCAGGCGTCACGGTTGCCAGACCTGCAATTGCGCCTGTCGCCCAGCCAATGCTGGTAGGCTTGCCAATAGTGATGCGTTCGACCAGCAGCCACACAAGAGCCGCGGCGCTGGCAGCGACGTGGGTGTTAAGGATCGCGGTTGAGGCATCATCGGTCGCGGCCAGAGCGGAACCGCCATTGAATCCGAACCATCCCACCCACAGCATGGATGCGCCGATCATTGTCAGCACGGGCGCATGCGGGAGCAGCGGCTTGTCCGGGAAACCCTGGCGACGACCGAGCAAGAGCGCGACGACCAGTGCCGAAACGCCCGCAGTCGTGTGGACTACGATACCGCCTGCGAAATCAAGCACGCCCAGCCGCTGGGCCATCCAGCCACCGCCCCATACCCAATGGGCAACCGGAGCATAGACAATCAGGCTCCACAGTGCGGAAAAACCGAGAACCCATGAGAAGCGCGCGCGATCAACCCATGCGCCAACCATAAGGGCAGGAGTGATGATCGCGAAGGTCATCTGGAACAGCGCAAAGCTGCTTTCGGGCATGGCCGTGCCATCGCGCAACGTGCCAAGGTCTATCATCATCCAGGCATTGCCTGCGCCAAGCCAACCCGAACCGACGTTGCCGAATGCGAGAGTATAGCCGACAACGACCCAAAGGATCGAGCCGAGCGCGGCAATGGCGCCGCATTGCAGCAGCACCGAAAGGACATTTTTGGCACGCACGAGGCCGCCATAAAACAGGCCGAGACCGGGGAGCGTCATCATCAACACCAGCGCAGATGCTGTGAGTATCCAGGCCGTGTCGCCGCCATCGCTCGTCGCAATCAGGGTTGGGTCTTGCGCCAGGGCCGCCGCTGGAAACAGGCATGTTGCTGCAAGTGTGGCGACGATACGCTTCATGAGATTTCCTCCAGACCCCGAGTGGCTGCACAGCCATTTGTGGCGGGCGTTAGGACAGAATCTGGCGTTGGCACAAGCGCAAACGCAAGGATCGATCCCAAGCAAGTCTGAAGGCGGTTAAACCAGCGCTTCGAGCACCTGATCGGGTGGCCGATGGCCGTCCATCCAGAAGCGGATATTGGCGATCACTTTCTCGCCCGAAGCTTCGCGCCCTTCGGCCGTTGCACTGCCGATATGCGGCAGGGTCATGACATTGGGATGGCGCAGCAATCTTTCATCGACATTGGGCTCGTCCGGATAGACATCGAGTCCTGCGCCAGCGAGATGGCCGCTTTCCAGCGCCGCAATCAGCGCCTCCTGGTCGATCAGTTCGCCGCGGGCGGTGTTGATGATGGACGAACCGGGCTTCATCAGGTCGAGCCTTCGTGTGTCGATCATCGCCCGCGTCTCGTCGGTCAATGGACTGTGCAGCGTCAGGATATCCGATTCGCCAATCAGCGTATCGAGATCGGCAACAAACCGTGCGTGCAGCATGCGTTCCAGCGCTTCGGGCAGACGATGGCGATTGTGGTAGGCAATCTCCAGGCCAAAAGCGCGTGCACGATGCGCCACGGCCTGCCCGATCCGGCCCATGCCGACGATGCCCAGAACCTTGCCGCCGAGCCGGCGACCCAGCATACCTGACGGAGCCCAACCGGTCCATTGGCCGCGCCGAACCAGGGCCACGCCTTCACGCACGCGCCGCGGAATACCGATGATCATTTCCATCGCGATATCGGCTGTATCGTCGGTAAAAACGCCGGGCGTATTGGTGACGATGATCTTGCGCTTCGCTGCGGCGGCCAGATCGATGTGCTCTGTGCCTGCGCCGAAATTGGCAATCAGT
>SBHJ01000312.1 GCA_006226465.1 Alphaproteobacteria bacterium
CCGCTCAATTCCTGGCCCGACAACGGCAACCTCGACAAGGCACGCCGCCTGTTGTGGCCGATCAAGGCGAAATACGGCAAGAATATCAGCTGGGCCGATCTGTTCATCCTCGCCGGCAATGTCGCAATCGAATCGATGGGCGGTCCGGTGTTCGGCTTCGGCGGTGGGCGCGCTGACGTCTATGAGCCCGAAAACGTCTATTGGGGCACCGAAGACCTGTGGGTCGACCAGGGCGCCGAAACCCGCATCATTCCTGACAAGGACAAGACGCTGGAAGGCCCGCTCGCCGCGATCCAGATGGGCCTGATCTACGTCAATCCGGAAGGTCCGGGCGGCAATCCCGATCCATTGCTGGCGGCGCGCGACATGCGCGTGACCTTCAGCCGGATGGCGATGAATGACGAGGAAACCGTCGCGCTCACCGCCGGTGGTCATGCTTTCGGCAAGGCGCATGGTGCTATCCCCGCAGACCAACTCTCGGGCAGCCCCGAAAGCGAGGCCTTGGCACTGCAGGGCTTTGGCTGGGCAACCGACAAGGGCCAGATCGATAGCGGCGCGATCACGACTTCGGGCATCGAGGGCGCATGGTCGAACAACCCGACCGCGTGGAGCCACGACTATTTCCGCCTGCTGTTCAAATACGATTTCGAGCTGGTGCACAGCCCGGCGGGGGCGCAGATGTGGACCCCGATCAATCCCGATCCTGCCGACATGGCGCCGGACGCGCGCGATCCGTCGAAGAAGGTGCGCACGATCATGACCACCGCCGACATGGCGCTGAAGATCGATCCGGAATATCGCAAGATCTCCGAACGCTTCCTCGCCAATCCGGCCGCGCTCGACGATGCCTTCGCCCGCGCATGGTTCAAACTGTGTCATCGCGACATGGGACCCAAGGCCCGATACCAGGGGCCGGAAGTCCCGGCGGAGGACCTGATCTGGCAGGATCCGATTCCGGCGGGCAGCAAGCCTTCGGACGGCGATGTTGCCGCATTCAAGTCGGCAGTACTCTCTAGTGGCTTGACCGTCAGCGAGCTGGTCAAAGCGGCCTGGGCCTCGGCCTCGACCTATCGCAACAGCGACCATCGCGGCGGCGCCAATGGTGCGCGCGTGCGCCTCGCCCCGCAGAATGGCTGGGCGGCGAACGATCCGGCCGAACTGGCCAAGGTCCTCGCCAAGCTTGACGAGCTACGCGGCAGCTTGTCGATGGCCGATGCCATCGTGCTGGCTGGTGCTGCGGCAGTAGAAAAGGCGGCCAAGGATGGTGGCCATTCGGTCAGCGTCAATGTCACCACCGGACGCGGCGATGCCACCGCAGAGCAGACCGACGCAGAGAGCTTCGAACCGCTCGAGCCCTTCGCCGATGGCTTTCGCAACTATTTGCGGACCAAGGCGATCGTGAAGACCGAAGACATGCTGGTCGACAAGGCCCAGCTGCTCGGCCTCTCGATCCCCGAAATGACTGCACTGGTCGGCGGGATGCGCGCGCTGGGTGCCAATAGCGGCAATAGCAAGCACGGTGTCTTCACCGATCGCGTGGGAACGCTGTCGAACGACTTTTTCGTCAGCCTGCTGTCGATGAACACCAAGTGGTCAGCTGTCGACGGCAGCGATGAAGAGGAATTCGTCGGCAAGTGCCGCAAGACCGGAACGGAGAAATACCGCGCGACCCGTGCCGACCTGGTGTTCGGTTCGAACAGCCAGCTGCGTGCGCAGGCAGAAGTCTTTGCCGAAAATGGCGGCGAAGCGACATTCGTCGAAACCTTCGTCCGCGCCTGGACCAAGGTGATGGACGCGGATCGTTTCGATCTGTCCTGATCCGCAAGAGCGTCGGGTGCCCCCTGGCCTGACCGCTTGGTGCAAGCCCCCGGCAGGAATGCCGGGGGTTTTCTTTTGCGCTGTCGCCTCGTGCCATGCGCGGCTAGATTGCACTCAATGGAGGGAAGCTTGACCAAATTGGAACGTTTGGCAGCGGGGGCGATTGCTACGACCGCTATCGGTGCAATTGCGCTGCAGTCCATGATCAACGAAGGGTCTGCGCTGATCGCGTTCGCCATGCTGTTCCGCTTTTTCACGATTTGGAGCAATTTTGCTGCCGGGCTGGCAATGGGATGGGTCGCTCTGGGCCGAAGGCTTCCGGACCATGTCTCCTTCGCCTTGACGAGCGCGCTTGCGGTTGTGGCGCTGGTCTATCACGCGTTGCTGGCACCCGACCATCATCCGGTCGGGCTCGATTGGTGGACCAATCTGGCGTTTCACACAGTCGTACCGGCTTCGACCATCTCATGGTGGCTAATGAAAGCGCGATTCGACACGCATGCGTGGTCCGCCCTGCCATTCGCCATGGTTGCCCCCGTCATCTACACCTGTTTCGCGTTGGTCTATGGCGCCGCGAGCGGCTTCTATCCCTATTTCTTCCTCGACCGGTCCGAACTTGGATGGCCGCAACTGCTGCTCAATATTGCCGGCCTGTCGCTGTTCTTCCTGCTGATAGGGGCGGTCATGATGGGGCTGCGTGCCCTGGCCGCGCGATTAGTCACTTCGCCCGCTTAAGCACCAGGTAAAGTGCCCCTTCGCCGCCGTGGCGGACATGCGCCTTGCGCACGGCTGAGATCGCATTTGCATGGCGGCTGGCCGCGAGCCAATCGAGCAGCTTGGCCCTAATCGCGCCGCGCCGCTCTCCCCGATCAGCTGGATCGACGGGTCGCGAGCGCCCAGCGATCAGCAGAACAACCTTGGCCTCCATCGCGCGCGCCTGATCGAGGCCGCTCATCAGGCGGTCATAGGCGCTGTCAAGCGAATGGCCGTGCAGGTCGAGCGTGAAATCCGGCTGGATTGCACCCGCCTTGATCCGGCGATCCCAGTGCGAGTCGAGGCCTTGCTGCTGTGGCAAGGCGGGCGGCCCCTTGGCCGCAACGGGAGCCTGCTTGGCCGGCATGACCCGGCTTGGCTGGGCCACAACCACTCCTGTGTCGGAATCCCTCTCTTTTGGCCTGGCGTTGGCAGGCCGAATTCTCCCTGGCAGCGGCACTACTGTCGCCGCCAGTTTCTCCCACGCCGCCGCTTCTTCCGCGTTCAATCCGCGCGGATGGGTCATTGCCCGCTATCTAGTCGCGCGACTGTACCCTTGGGCAGCAGCAGCAGCGCCTGCCCGCGCGCGCTCATCCCGCCGGCAATAATACGCGCCTCGGGGCCCGAGCCCCAGAAAGTATCGAAGCGGTTCGCCCCCTTGATCGCCCCTCCGGTATCCTGGGCGATCCACAGGCCGTTGGCTTCTGCCCGGTCGGTCTGCAGCCACACTGGTGCGCCCAGCGGAACAAAGCGCGGATCTGCCGCCGCGGAGCTGGCGCGCCGCACCGGAACGCCCAGCGCCCCGAGCGGACCGTCCCCCCTCAGCTCCTGGAAGAATATCCAGCTCTTGTTGAGCCGCATCAGTTCGCGACCCTCATCAGGTCTCTCGCGCAGATATCGCATGATGCCCTGCATCGAGCCGGCATATTGCCCCGGCCCGTCGCCCAGCAGGCCGCGTTCGCGCATCACCCCGCCAATGCCGACATATTCGCGCCCGTTCTGCCCCGCGTAACCGATCCGGATCACCTCGCCTTCGGGCGTGCGCAAACGGCCCGAACCCTGGATCTGCAGGAAGAAGAACTCAATCGGATCGGCGGCCCAGGCGATCTCCAGACCGCGTCCGGCCAAGGCACCATCCTCAATCTCGGCCCGTTCGTAGTAGGGGATGAACTTGCCTGCCGCATCGTGGCGGCCCAGTTGTTCGCGCCCTGTCCGTTCGGCCTCAGGCGTTTCATCCCACCAGCCGCGTACCAGTTCGGGCGGCATGGCATAGACCGGTTGTTCGCATCCCGGCTGGCGCATGCGGCAGCCGGCAATCTCCGGCTCGAAATAGCCGGTGGCAAAGGCGGTTCCATCACCGACGCGTGCGGTCTCGAAAAAGGTCACGAAGAAATCAGAGGCATTGCTGGCCGGCCAGCCCAGGGCTGCATCGCAAGCCGGCTTCCAATCCGCTCCATGCGTCAGCCCGCTGGCGTCCTCGCGTGCAAGCAGCTTGGGGCAGGAATCCAAAAAGCTTGCCAGCGCAGTCCCTGCATCGCCCGGTGTCAACTCAAGCGCGCCTACGCTTGGCCCGTGAATGACGCCGGCCAGCGCCGCGCTTTCGATGGCGGGCGCAACAGGTGGGGTGGGAATCTCGGTGCGCGGCGCCTGGCCTTCAGGAATCAACCGGACGCACGCCGAAAGCGAGAGCAGCGCCCCCAGCGCCAGCCCCTTTGCGAGCCAGTGCCGCCTCATGCGCTTCCTCCCTTGCCTGTTGAGTTGCTAGCGTTTCAACCTTCGTCGGTTTCGTCGAGCAACCAGTCTGGCCCTGCCGCATCAAGGTTGCGCGAGAATGTCCAGATATCGCGGCTGACGACGGCATCGTCGAGCGAACCCGCGATGGCATTGCCTTGCTGGTCGCGCGTGACGCAGGCGATATCGGCGACGAACAATACAGCGACGCGCGCCGTACGACCTTCTATGCTGGCCGAATGGATGCGCGTTTCCTCAATTCGGATCAGGCGATTGTCCAATGCATGCCCTGCTGCTTCACGGGCATCGATGGCCGCTGCGAAGCTGGCATAAACATCCCCGTCGCACAGTTCCTTCAGCGTATCCCTGTCACCCTTCCAGAAGGCCTCCAGGATCATGCCATAGGCACCCTGCGCTCCTTCGAGAAAAGCGGTGATGTCAAACCGGGGATCGGCAGCCGCGATCGCATGCACGCCCCGCTCGACTGCAGGCATGACGCCCTCCAGCCGAGGCTGCGGGCGACGTTGAATGGCCGGCTGGACCGCGGGCTTGGTCTGCGACTGGGCCGTATCACCCGCATCAAAGCGATTGGGAATCACCTCTTCTTCATGCTCGGCCCGCTGGCCTAGCACCGAATAGAGCCTCAGCCC
>SBHJ01000127.1 GCA_006226465.1 Alphaproteobacteria bacterium
TGCGCGCCGGGCCCGATGTGTTCGAGATACCCGATCAGGTAGTCGATATAATCGTCGAGGTCGAAGCGTCCCGCGCTCATTGGCACCGACTTCGCATCAGCCCAGTCGGTAATATACACCTCGCAGCTGTCGATCATTCGTTCAACCGTGCCGCGCAGAAGCGTGGCATAGTGGCCGCTCATCGGGGCGACAATCAGCAGTTTAGGGGCACCTTCGGGCAATCCTTCGCGGCGGAACCGCAAGAGGTCGCCGAACGGGCGATTGAGCACAATCGCCTCCTCAACCGCGAACTGCTGTTTACCGATATTCACTTGCGCGATTCCAAAGGCCGGCTTGCTGCGCGGCGCGGTGGCATGAGCGAAAACTTCCAGCGCAGAGGCCGCCATTGGGCCCAGCCCGACATAATTCAGCGGATTTGCCGGGTTAGTGAGCATTTCTGCCGCGATCGATGCCCAGGCACTGGCACCGTTCAGCCAGGCGCGCTGCATTTCATGTGCGTGGTAGAGCAAAGCATTCCCCTGTTGCGATTGTTCGCGGCGCCTCTTTGCGGGCGATTGTGCAGTGCAAGGTGGCGCCAAAAATCTGGTTGTGCAATGCACAAATGCAAGTCGATCTCATTTTTGCCCTGCAAAACCGGGATTAAGAGGTGAAATTCGCGGCCAGCGCGCCTAACTGGTGCGGCGATGGACGAAAATCCCGACAAAGGTGACCTACGACCGGCAAGCGGCGGACTATTTCGGCGCAGGCGCTCGATCGATGAAGCTGCGAAGCCGGCACGGACGCTGGCGCCGCTCAAGATGATCTACTCTGCTGCGGTGAATTATCCAGGCCACATTGCGCTGGCGCTGACCGCATTGGTAATCACAGCGTCGGCGACGCTCGCAATTCCTGCTGGCTTCAAGCTGATCATTGATCGCGGCTTTGCCGCTGGCGGTGATCCGGCGGACATTGGGCGCTGGTTTCGATATTTGCTGATGATCGTTGGCGTCTTGGCGATCGGTACCGCGCTTCGCTTCTATTACGTCAGCTGGTTGGGTGAGCGGGTGGTGGCCGATATCCGGCTCAAGGTGCAACGCAATTTGTTGAGGTTGGCACCTGGATTCTATGAGGAGAACAGCCCCAAGGAAATTTCCAGCCGGATGACTAGCGACACCGCGATCATCGAGCAGGTTGTAGGCACTACAGTCTCGGTTGCCTTGCGCAACACGCTGATGGCAATCGGCGGGACGATTTACCTTTTTTGGCTGGCTCCGCAGCTCACGGTTGGGCTGGTAATTGGCATTCCGCTGGTCGTGCTGCCGATCACGATTTTCGGTCGGCGGTTGCGCAATGTCAGCCGCACCAGCCAGGATCGGGTGGCCGATGTTGGCGCAATGGTGACCGAGGTGCTTTCCGGCATGAAGATCGTCCAGGCCTTCAACCAGGAGAGCCGCGAGCACGAGCGGTTCGGCGAGGCGGTTGAAAAGACATTCGCCACCGCGAAGCGGAGGATCGTCATCCGCGCGTCAATGACGTCGATAGTCATCCTGCTCATATTCGGGTCGATCACCATGCTGATGTGGCGCGGGGCACTGGCAGTATCCGAAGGCGCCATTTCGGGCGGCACGATTGCCGCCTTTGTGCTGACCGGTGGCCTGGTCGCGGGTGCATTCGGGTCACTGACCGAAGTCTATGGTGACCTGCTGCGCGGGGCCGGCGCGGCCAGCCGGCTTAGCGAGTTGCTCAATGCGAGGCCCGATATTGCCCCGCCGGAGCGGCCAGAGCGATTGCCGGAACCTGCACGCGGCGGTCTGTCGTTCCGCAATGTCACTTTCCGCTATCCCACGCGGCCCGAGACCGCAGCGCTGCGCGACTTCACGCTGGAGGTGGAGCCGGGCGAGACGGTGGCGATCGTCGGTCCATCGGGGGCGGGCAAGTCAACGATCTTCCAGCTGGTTGAGCGGTTCTACGATCCGCAGGCGGGGACAATCCGGCTCGACGGCATCCCGCTGACCAAGGCCGATCCGGCGGATATTCGCCAGCGGATCGCGTTCGTTCCTCAAGATGGCGTGCTGTTCAGCGCCAATGCGCGCGACAATCTGCGTTACGGCAACTGGCAGGCCGATGACGAAGCGATCTGGGAGGCGGCGCGTGCGGCCAACGCGGAAGCCTTCCTGCAAGACCTGCCGCAGGGGCTCGACACTTACCTCGGCGAAAGCGGAACGCGGCTGTCGGGCGGCCAGCAGCAGCGCATTGCGATCGCCCGCGCGCTGCTGCGCGATGCGCCGATTCTGCTGCTCGACGAGGCAACGAGCGCGCTTGATGCCGAGAGCGAGTTGTTGGTGCAGCAGGCGCTAGAGCGGTTGATGAAGAACCGTACTACGCTGGTAATAGCGCATCGGCTTGCGACTGTTCGCGCGGCTGACCGAATTGTGGTGCTCGACGAAGGTCGGATCGTGGAGCAAGGCACCCATACCGAATTGGCTGCTGCGGGCGGGCTTTATGCGCGACTTGCAAGCCTGCAGTTCGCGTCCAACGAAGCGGCCTAGCGCCCACTTCGCTTGACTTGCCGCGCGCTTGCTTCATGACGCGCGGCGATGAACGAAACTGTTACTGCCATCCTGCTCGGCATCGTCGAAGGCCTGACCGAATTCATACCGGTCTCCTCCACCGGGCACCTGATTCTCGCGACCGAGCTGTTCGGTTATGATGCCGCCGAATGGGCCATGTTCAACGTCGTGATCCAATTGGGTGCGATCCTGGCGGTGGTCTATCAATATTGGGGCACCTTCTGGAATGCAGGGTTGGGTGTGTTGAAACTGGAGGCGGAGGGCCTGAGGTTTGCCCGCAATTTGATCCTCGCCTTCTTGCCAAGTGCGGTGCTGGGCCTGGCCTTCAAGGACTATATCGACATCATGCTGGGCAGCCCCTCGATCGTCGCCTGGGCGCTGATTGTGGGTGGCGTCGCGATCCTGGCGATCGAACGCGTGGCCAAACCGAACGGCGAAGAAAGCGTGGCCGACCTGCCGCTCAAGCAAGTGATCGGCGTCGGCCTTGCCCAATGTCTCGCCATGATTCCCGGGGTCAGCCGTTCGGGCGCGACCATCATGGGGGCGCTCGCCATGGGAGTAAACCGCAAGACCGCAGCCGAGTTTTCCTTCTTCCTTGCTGTGCCAACCATGCTCGGTGCAACTACGCTGGAATTGGCGACCAAGTATGAGGAACTTTCGTCTGCCAGCGGCGCTGTCGGCTGGGACGAGATCGCGATCGGATTCGTGGTCAGCTTCATTGTTGCGTTGGTCGTGATCCGTGCCTTCGTTACTTATGTCAGCCGCCACGGCTTCGCACCGTTCGCCTGGTACCGCATCGTGGTCGGTGCTTTGGCAGTATGGCTGTTCGCGCTGTAATTTCTCACAACGCTTGTCCTTTGCGCGCGACCCAATAGAATTGCCGGCATGTCGCTGATTCTGCTGATCGTAATCGGGGCGCTCGTGGGCTGGGCAAGTACGGTGTGGCTGCGCATCGAAGACTCGACGACGGTGCTGCGCTATGCAGGCGTTGGCGTGGCCGGGGCCCTGGTGCTGGGGCTGATCGCCAATCGCGGCGCCATGATTGACGGGCTCAAATTATTGGCTGTTATTGGAGGGCTGGTTGGAGCCGCCGCCGCGCTCGCCTTTTATCACTTCTATTACCTGAAGCAGCGGAGCGGCTAGACCGGCTTCGCCCCGCTGCCGCGGCCACCGCGCAGGAGGTATTCCTGCGTCCCCCGGTGCAGCACGTCGTCCACATCGATCACAGCCGTGTTGGCATAGGTGAAGCTGGGGCCAAGGCTGCGGTAGAGCCGGTCGAAATCGCGCTCCACCGTCTGGCGATACAGATCTTCGAAGCTCTCGATCACGAAATAGGTCGGCTGGAGGTCGCTGATGACATAGTCGGTCCGCATCACCCGGTCGACATTGAGCATGATGCGGTTGGGGCTTTCCGCTTCAACCGAGAAAACTGTCTCCGTCGGGCCGGACAAGATTCCTGCGCCGTATGCTCGGACCGTGCCGGGCGCTTCTTCGATCAGGCCGAATTCGACCGTGTACCAATAAAGCGAACCAAGCGCCTTGAGGTGATTATACCGCATCGCCTTCCACCCGGCGCGACCGTATTCCTGCATGTAATCGGCAAACACCGGATCGGTCAGCATCGGGACATGGCCGAAGACATCGTGGAACACGTCCGGTTCCTGGATGTAATCGAAGGTCTCGCGCGTGCGGATGAAATTGCCCGCCGGGAAGCGTCGGTTGGCGAGGTGCCAGAAGAACACGTGATCGGGGATCAGCATCGGCACGGGTACCACGCTCCAGCCGGTCAGCGCGCCGAGTTCCTGCGATAGCTTGCCGAACTCGGGAACCCCGCCACGCCCGAGGTCGAGCTTCTCAAGGCCAGCCAAGAAGGCACTGGCGGCCCTGCCGGGAAGCACTTCCATTTGGCGAGCGAACAGATCGTCCCAGATGCGATCATCCTCAGCCGAATAGTCGGTCTGCTTCGGCTCTAGCCAGTCATCCCCAACATGCGCGGGCTTCTGGAGCGGCGCAGTGAAGACATCCGCCGGCAAATCGGGCAGGATGGAGTAGTCCAATTGAGGGTTCGCCAAGGTAGCCATAGTTTCAGTTGAAACTATACCACGGACTCGAAGGCGTGGCAATCGGAGAGGCAAATTTGGAAAAGCTGACGCGCAAGCAGTACGAGGATCTGCTGGAACCAATGGAGCTCGAATTGGTCGCGATGGCACGCTGGGCCAAGGCGACCGGCGCGCGCATCTGCGTGCTGTTCGAAGGGCGCGATACGGCAGGCAAGGGCGGTGCGATAGGCGCGGTGAGCGAGCGGCTTAATCCACGCCAGTGCCGGGTGGTTGCGCTAGCCAAGCCGACCGAGGCAGAACAGGGGCAATGGTATTTCCAGCGCTA
>SBHJ01000191.1 GCA_006226465.1 Alphaproteobacteria bacterium
CGCAGCTTCTCGAGATAGCGCGAGCGGATTGCGTCGGGAGGCAGCTCGTCGGACTGGTCTTCCTCGAAGGTCCAGGGGTTTGACAGGACCAGCGCGTCACACATATCTCCAAACATCAGCATAAGCGCGCTCGCGGCATCGCAATTGCCGAAGGCGACCACGCGATTGACCTGCGGGCAAAGTTCGCGAAATGCTGCATTTGCAGCAAGGATATCTTCGCGGCTGTGGCGGAATCCGCGGTTCTCACCTTCGCTGTCCCCAACGCCGCGCCGGTCGAAGCGGAACACCGGGAACCCTGCTTTGGCGATGGCTTCGGCAAGTCGCGCTTGGCCTGAATAGGTGCCCGAACGAATCTCATTGCCGCCGGTGACGATCAGCAATCCGCTGGTGCCTGGTGCCGTATCGAGAGTACCGGCGAGCTGGCTCCCTCCGCAGTCAAAGCTGACATGCTGCCTGCTCATAGGGCACCCAGCGAAGTTGCGATGATGGTTACGAGCGCGTCGGCTTGAGGGGGGGCTTCGTCCGGTTCTGCGCGGAGCCATAATCCGGTGCTACCAATGTTGGCCTGTGCAATTTCCACCTGCAGGTCGGACGGCTGGGGATCGGCGCTTTCGAGCGCAGCAAACATCGCTGCCCCCAATTGCCATCCCGCCAGCTCGATTCCATCGGTACGCGCCGAATTCTCAAGGCCGGAGATCGTTTCCTCCAGTCCCGCCTCTCTTGCCGAGATGGTCCGCGCCCGAAGCATCGATCGCAGCAGCTTGGCCCCGGTCTGCGGCGCATAACGCCAACCGGGCAGGGCGATCGGAGCAAGCAGGACCCCTCCACGCCAGCTTAAGACATGGGTCGCACCAAAATGTTGGGCGGCCGCTATCGTTGCATCGCGCCAACCGGCAAGCGTCTGTTCGCTCTGCGGCTCAAGGCTCTCATTCATGCCGGGCAGGTCAGGCAGGAAGCTATCGATGCCCGCCTTATCGAGCCGCCGCATGACTTCCACCGTCTGTCGGCGCAGCTTGTTGGCTTCGTCGAACAGGGCGGGGATCACCAGCACACGGTGCTGGCGCGATCGATCGAATTGAACAACCAGCTCTTCGCTCGAACCGCCATTGGGCAGCGGACAGGTCCAGCTGACAAGCTGCAAGGGGCTTAACCTTGTGCGACCTTGGCCTCGGCAAAGGCCAGCAACCCGCCGTAGGCTTCGAGCATTTCACCATCGAGGTCTTCGTCATCGATCACGATATCGAACCGGTCCTCCAGCTCGGCCAACAGCCCGGCAACAGCCATCGAATCCAGTTCGGGCAGATGTCCGAATAGCCCGGTGTCGGCATCAAATCTCGCAACCGTCTCAGCCGATAGGCCTAATACATCGCCCAGGACCGACCTGAGCTTGGCGTCGATCGTGGAGCTTCCGGTGGCTTCATTCATTGGCTGCAGATCCCTGTCTTTTCGATTGGCGCTGGCCTTAACCAGCGGTCTTGGACTGCGCAAGGCGACGCAGCGCGCGCTTGGCAAGCGCAGGCCATGCCGCAGGTTGGCGCGGGTCGAGACAATCGATCTGAAAGCGCGGGCGCACTTGCTCCATCCAGTCCGCCTTGTATCGATCATTGCCGGTCCCGAAATCGACCAATGCAACGCGGTCCGTATCGATCACATGTTCAAACAGCGCTGCGCTTAGCGTGGCCCCTGCGGACAGGTGCTTCATGCTCTCGAGGTGCGCCAGCTTGTGGATGTATGCGACGCCGTTTTCGACTGTCCAGAATTGCGCGGCGACGGGTTGCCCCTCGAGGTAGGCGATTCCCAGCCGGATGCGTCCGGCCACGCCTTCCGCTTGTGCGAAACGACGCAACAGGTCGGGTTGGTCTTCGGTGGGTTTCCAGCTTTCAGCATAAATCGCTTCATAGGCCGCCCATAAATCGGCATCGAAATGCGTGGTAATTCTGACCTCGACTTTCTTGGCCTTGCGCTTCAGCGTGGTGCGCATCTGGCCAGGGCGACTTTCCCAATATTGGGCAAAGCTGCGACCATCGACCGGCAGGACATGGTTGTGGTCGCATTGGACGCGCGACACGCTCCAGCCCGCAGCACGAAATGCATCCGCCAGCCGCGTTGCCGAGCCATCCTCATCAGGAACCGGCCACAAGGTCACGCGGTGCGAGCGACCACGCAGTTGGCGGGCAATATCGGCCAGCAATGCATCCCCGCGAGGCCCCTCCGGCGCGAGCTGGCGCCAGGTGAAGCTGTACCAATGGCGCAGCGGCTCGATTCGCCCGTTGGCTTCGGTCAGGGCGAGGGCGGCATCGGCATTGCCGTCGCTGGCAAGGGCAACCAGTGGACTTAACCCTGCATCTGCCAGCAAGGCATACCATTCGGCGCGATCGAACGGCGAAGTCGCAGGCTGACTTAGCCCTTGCAGAACGTTAACCGTCTTGTGGTAACTCATTGCCGACACGTACTTCTGCCCCTTGGAATTCCATGCACAACCAACCCAATCCAGATCCCAAACCGCTCGATCATCTCGCCGAACGCGGCGCGGATGAGGATATGGCGCTGGTGCTGCGCGGGGATGCGTTTAACCATAAGGAGTTAAGACTGCGTGTCGCTCGCATGGCGGCGTGGTTGAAGGAACAAGTTCCGAAGGAAGGCGCGCGGGTTGCCAGTTGGGCGGCGAAGGGCGAGCTGACCTGCTTGCTGCCGCTGGCTGCGGCACGGGCAGGGCTGGTCCATGTCCCGATCAATCCGCTGCTCAAGCACGCGCAGGTGGCGCATATCCTGTCCGACAGTGGGGCGAGCCTGCTGATCGGGACAAAGGCGCGCCTCGATACGCTGGTACAGGGCGATGTTCCTGTTGGTTGCAAGCTGCTGGAAGAAAGCGACGCGCTAGCGGATATCGCCGCCTGCGCGGAAGCATTGCCGCCAAGCAGTGCCGACCCGGCAGAGATCGCGGCCATCCTCTATACCAGCGGATCGACCGGGAGGCCCAAGGGGGTGGTGTTGAGCCATGCCAACATGTGGCTCGGCGCGGTTTCGGTGGCGCATTACCTCGGCATGGTGCGCGATGATGTGACGCTGGCGGTGTTGCCGCTCAGTTTCGACTACGGCCAGAACCAGCTGCTCTCAACCTGGTATGCTGGCGGCTGCGTGGTCCCGCTAGACTATCTCTTCCCACGCGACGTGGTGAAAGCCTGCGTTGCGCATGGTGTGACCACTCTGGCGGCGGTACCTCCGCTGTGGGTACAGCTGACCGAGCTTGAGTGGAGCGATGACGCCACGCGGTCGATGCGGCGGCTGACCAATAGCGGTGGTGCGCTGACGATTGATCTGGTGCGCGATTTGCGTGGGATTTTCCCGCAAGCGCGGCTGTTTCCGATGTATGGCCTGACCGAGGCTTTCCGGTCCACTTTCCTTGACCCTAAACTGGTTGATTTGCACCCAACTTCAATGGGTAAGGCGATACCTTTCGCAGAGATTCTAATCATCAACGACGATGGCAAGGTCGCGGCACCGGGCGAGGAGGGCGAACTGGTCCATTGTGGCCCGCTGGTTTCGCAAGGCTATTGGCGGGATCCGGAACGCACGGCCGAGCGGTTCAAGCCCGCACCGGCCGCCAGCACTTATGGGGGGACGGCCGTATGGTCCGGTGATCGGGCCAAGCGCGATGCAGACGGATTGCTCTATTTTGTCGGGCGGCGCGACGCGATGATCAAGAGTGCCGGTAACCGGATCAGCCCGCAAGAGGTAGAGGATGCTGCGCTGGCGACCGGGCTGGTGGCAGAGGCAGTTGCGCTGGGGATCAAGGACGCGCGGTTGGGGCAGGCGGTGCACCTGGTGGCGCGTGCCGCCGATTCTGCGCATGACGCGCCAGAAGCATTGCCCAAGGCATTGGCGAGGGAACTCCCCAATTTCATGCAACCGCAAGTGATCCACTGGCGAGAGGCGATGCCGCTCAATCCCAATGGCAAGATTGATCGCACTGCCTTGATGCAGGAGCTATCCGCATGAAACCGCTGGGTCCCATTCCCGCAGGGTTCGAGGTAATCGAGGGCGAATTGGCGATAGGCGGCAAGCGCGCCAGCGAACTCGCCGTCGCGGCTGGGTCCACCCCGCTGTTCGTCTATTCGAAAGACAGGCTCGATGTGCGCATGGCCGAACTGCGCGCTGTCATGCCTGAGAGACTTGGAATAAATTACGCTATAAAAGCAAATTCATACCGGCCAGTCCTCGAACACATGGCAGGTCTGGTCGATGGTTTCGACATTGCTTCGGGCGGCGAGCTGGCGATGGTGCTGGCGGCTGGAATCGATCCTGCCAGGGTCAGCTTTGCCGGGCCGGGTAAGCGCGATGCAGAATTGGAAGCCGCGATTATCGCCGGTGCGACGCTCAACTGCGAAAGCGAAGGCGAAGCGCGCCGTGCGCTCGCCATCGGTGAACGCCTGGGCTCGGCTCCGCGACTGGCAATCCGGGTCAATCCCAGCTTCGAATTGCGCGGATCGGGCATGAAGATGGGCGGCGGGGCCAAGCCGTTCGGGCTCGATGCCGAGCGCGTTCCTGCGCTGGCGCGTGAAATCATCGCCACTGGGGCGGACTGGCGTGGGTTGCACATATTCTCCGGTAGCCAGGCGCTGGACGCGCAGGCGATCATCGAAACGCAGGGTAATGTGCTCGACCTGGCAGCCGAGCTGGCGGAGGAAATCGGTCAGCCGTTGCCCAAGCTCAACATGGGCGGCGGGTTCGGAATTCCCTATTTCAACGGCGATGAAGCACTTGATATTGCAGCGATTGGCGCAGCTCTATCCGAGCGTTTTTCGAGGTTGCCGGAGAGTCTCGCCGATGCACATCTGTGTATCGAACTGGGCCGCTATCTGGTCGGTGAAGCCGGGGTCTATCTGTGCCGTGTGGT
>SBHJ01000034.1 GCA_006226465.1 Alphaproteobacteria bacterium
TGGTTGAAGCGGGTGGTGCAGTACTGGCACAGGATGCAGACAGTTCGGCGGTTTGGGGCATGCCCGGGGCGGTTGCCAAGGCCGGCCTGACCCACGCCGTAGCCCCTCCAGAGAAGCTGCCGGCAGAGATCCTGGCGCTGGCCGGAAGCGCCGCATGGAACTGAGCAACGCATCGGAACTGATCATTGCCGATCTCTTGGCCGAAAAGACTGGCCAACAATTATCCGAGAGCCGGCGCTGGCGCATTGGCACCTCGCTCGCCGGAATTTTTCGCGAACGGGGCATATCCAACGTTGACCAACTCGCCTGCCTTCTGGCGCTGGAGAAAGAAGGTCAGTTGGAACAGGAGGTGGTCGAAGCCCTGCTCAACAACGAGACCTACTTCTTCCGCGACAAGCCGACCTTTGACCAGCTGGCCACAGATATACTGCCGCTGCTGGCCGAGAAACGCGCCGACAAGCGCCGTCTGCAGATCTGGTGCGCTGGCTGCTCGACCGGACAGGAAGTGCATTCGCTGGCGATTATGTTCAGCGAAATGGGCGAAATGTGGAACGGGTGGTCAATCGACATCCTGGGAACCGATATCTCTCACAAGGCAATCTCAGCCGCACGCAGTGGTCACTATAGCCAGTTCGAGGTGCAGCGCGGTTTGACCGTTGCCCAGATGCTGGAGCATTTCGACGAAACCACAAATGGTTGGCAGATCCATTCCGACACGAGGCATTTCGTTCGTTTTCAACAGCATAATGTCCTCGGCGATCCACCATCGCGAAGCCAGTTCGATCTCGTCCTGTGTCGCAATGTCCTACTTTATTTCGATCCGGAAACTCGCAAACGGGCATTCCGGCGACTGTGGAGCGCCTTGGCGCCCGACGGATTCCTCATGCTCGGCGCAGGTGAAACCGTGGTCGGACAGACTGGCCAGTTCAAACCGTCAGCGGCTCGAATGAGCCTCTACGAGCCGATCGGCCAACACCAGCTGGCTGAAGCAACATCACGCTAACGATCCATCGGCCTGCGCAGTGCAGGGATTGCAGACCAGCACCACTTGCAAGGTAAACGTCTGGTTTACTGTTCCTTAGCGAATAGTGGCTAGTTCTCGCCAGAACTATACAAATTCGGGCGAATTCGGGGGCATTGATGAAGGACGGCCGGAAAATCGGGAGAATGTCGCCGGTCGCCTATATTGTGACGCCGCTGGCAATCCTGACCATGCTATTCGGCGCCATGGCGCTGGCAGTATCGACGGGCGAACGCTCTACCCTGGCCTCGCCGCTTACACTGTTGATCGTCGCTGCCCTGCTATATGCAACGACAATCTTCCTGATGAGCCGCAATGGCCTGGTAGATGTCAAGCAGCTCGAAAAGCTCAGCAAGCGTGACGTGCTGACCCAGTTGCCCAACCGGCGCGCGCTGCATGCCGATCTCGAAGACGCCACGCGCAACGGAGCGCCCGAAGTTGCTTTGGCGCTGCTCGATCTCGATCGCTTCAAGCAAGTCAACGATCACTACGGTCACAATGTCGGCGATAGCCTGATCCGCGAGTGTGCCCGCATCCTGACCGATGTGTGTGGGGAAGAGGCGCGCTGCTATCGCCTGGGAGGCGATGAGTTCGCGATCGCGAAGGTTGGGCCGCTGGCCGGAACAATCCTCGAGGGGATTTGCCGCAGTGCGGTGACCCGGCTCTGCTCTCCAATATTGTTCGATGGTCGCAGCATCGTGATCGGTGCCAGCGTTGGACTTGCCCGCAGCATAAACGGCGAGGGCCTGTCTTCGTCCGAGCTGCTGCGCCGCTCCGATGTCGCAATGTATGCCTCCAAACGCGGAGGTCGGATGCGCTGCACCTGGTTCAGCGTCGACTTCGATCGTGATCGCGAAGCACAGCGCGAGCTGGAAGACGAATTGCGTGTGGCATTGGCGAACGACGAATTCGATCTCGCCTATCAACCGCTGGTCCACGCCGAAACGCAGAAGATCGTCGCCGTCGAAGCGCTCATCCGCTGGAACCGCCGCAAAGGCGATCCGATCGGCCCGCATGTTTTTATCCCGGTCGCCGAGGAATCGGGTTTCATCAATGCCATCGGCCTGTGGGTGCTGCGCAAGGCCTGCAGCGACGCACTGAAGTGGCCCAGCATAACGTTGTCGGTGAACATTTCGTCCGCGCAATTGCGCAATCCCGAATTCCCGATCCAGCTCGGCCAGATCCTCGAGGAGACGGGTTTTCCCGCCGAGCGGCTCGAACTGGAGGTCACCGAAACCTGCCTGGTGCTCGATCCGATCGTGGCCGAGCGCAGTCTCGACGTGATCCGCGGTTTCGGCGTCAACATTTCGCTCGACGATTTCGGCACCGGCTATGCCTCAATCGGCTTCCTGCGCCAGTTCCGCTTCGAAAAGCTCAAGCTCGATCGCTCGTTGGTTATCCATGCGGGTGACGATGACGGTTCGCGCGCAATGATGCTGTCCAGCATCACCGTGGCCCGAGCATTGAATATGGGTGTAACGGCCGAGGGGGTCGAGACCGAAGAACAGGCAGCCATGGTGCGAACCGCCGGCTGCGACCAGATCCAGGGCTGGCTCTATTACAAAGCCATGCCCGCCGCAGAGATCGATAAACTACTGGGTGCCGCGCAACCTGAAAGCCGCACCGAAATTCCACAACTCAAAAAGGGTGCCGCATGAGTGCGATCGAACATCTCGCCAAGGAACTTCAGACAGAGGCGGAGCTGGACAGCTTGCCAGCCGAAATCGCAGAAGGTGCGCAGTCGCGATTTGGGCTGGCCCAATGGTTTCACGACTTGCCCCTGGCTGGCAAGATTCGCACGATCATGGCCGCCTTCGCTGGCCTGGTAGGTGCGATTGCGCTCGTAGTTGCTGTCGGTCTCTCCGAACTTTACGACCGCTCGATTTCGCATTCCCAAGTTTCGGCGGCGATCACAGGTACGGCAGACCTCAAAGCCGGCGCACAAGCGCTGCGCTACGACACGGTGCGCTTCATCTTTGGTGGCGAAGCCACCGCTATCGACCGGGTCCGTGAAAGCCAATCCAAGGCACTTTCGGAGCTCAAGGCGGTCGAGGACATCATCGAAGTCGAAGCTCCGGAGCATGCCGACGATGTCGATCAACTGCGCCTCGACCTGCAAGAGTATATGACCAAATTCGAGGAACTGCGGGCAAGCCTTGCGCGCGAAGGCCGTAGCTCGGCGAGCGTTGCTCTAGCTTACCAGTTGTCCTCGAAGGGAGACGCGCTGTTTGTAAAGTCCGAACAGCTGCAGGGCAAAATCAGCGGCACCGCGCAGGAAATGTCCGATGCGGCCATGGCCTATTTCTTCAACCTGGTGAAAATCCTGATCGCGCTGACCGTTGTTGCCGTGGCGGTACTCGCATTTGGTATGCGGTATCTCGCATTCAATTATTCGCGGAAAATCAAGGAAGTGACTGGCGGCATGACGAAACTCGTCAACGGCGATCGTCACTTCGAGATCGAAGGTGTCGAACGCAAGGACGAAATCGGCGAAATGCTGCGCGCGATCGCCATGTTCAAGAAAGCCAATATCCGACTAGAGAAATGGGCCAAGGAACGCGGCGAGCGCGCCGAGCGCGAGATCCAGATACAGCAGGAACGCCAGCAGGAGCGTGAACATCTCGAGGCCCGAAAGTCTGACATGATGGCCGAATTGGCCGATCAGTTCGAACGCAGCGTGGGCGAAGTGGTATCCGGCGTCGCGGCGGCCGCGACCCAACTTCAGATCACGGCATCAACCATGGCAGGGTCGGCCGAGGAATCGGCCCATCAGACTGCCGAAGTCGTCAAGTCAATGGATGAGGCCAATGCCGGCGCGACCGCCGCAGCCGCGGCTAGCGACGAATTCGCCATGTCGATCGGCGAGATCAGCCGCCAGGCTGCTTCTTCCGCTGAACTCGCACGCAAGGCGAGCCTATCTGCTAACCAGGCCGACGAGACAATCTCCGCGCTTTCGGTGTCGGCTGAACAGGTCGGGCAGATCGTCGAAATGATCCAGACCATTGCCCAGCGGACAAATTTGTTGGCGCTCAATGCCTCGATCGAGGCGGCGCGCGGCGGCGAGGCAGGACGCGGATTTGCAGTCGTCGCGTCCGAGGTCAAGGAACTGGCCATGCAGACTAGTCGCGCTACGGAGAAGGTAGCCGACCAGATCCGCGCCATGCAGGATTCGACCGGTGCGAGCGTCAACGCCCTGCGCACCATCGCGGACCAGGTCGAGCAACTCGAAGCGACCGCGATCTCGATCGCCTCAGCGGTGGATCAGCAGTCGGTCGCAGGACAGGACCTGGCGCGCAGCATCGACTTGGCGGCGCGCAGCACGGATCGTGTGGCTAGCCATATCGAGGACGTACGCGAATTGGCGCTATCGACCGGGGCTGCGGCATCGCAGGTTCTTTGCAGCGCCACCAATCTCGATGAACAGGCCACAACGCTGCGCGGACAGGTGCAGGACTTCCTGCGCAAAGTGCGTCAAGGTGGTTGATGTACCGCCGGCCTTGCTGGCCCGCTGTTTCAGATAAAGGCACCAACAATAGAGGCGGCGACCAGCCGTCAATGCGACTATCGGTCAACCAATTCGCGATGCGGAGTGGTGGCTTCTGATGAAATGTGCCGCCGTGGTTGCTGGGGATGGATTTGAATCCAAGCGCAGGCGACGCTTCGCCCGGGGAACGAAGCCAAAGCCGAGCCTTCAGGTTATACGCAAAGCGGGCTTCGCAGAGCGTCCAAATAATGGCGAACGGTGGTTGCGGGGGTTGGATTTGAACCAACGACCTTCAGGTTATGAGCCTGACGAGCTACCGGACTGCTCCACCCCGCGGCACCGTGTTGTCGC
>SBHJ01000188.1 GCA_006226465.1 Alphaproteobacteria bacterium
AGGATTTCACCCACCTGCTCTTCCGTCACGATCATGGGCGGACAGATCAGGAAATGGTCCCCTTCACGGCCAACCCGCGTTCGCCGCGAATAGATGATCAAGCCCCGATCGTAGGCAATATCCACGAGCCTGAGGTGGGCATCGAAATCGGTAGGCAGCGGCGCCATGCTTTCCCGGTCAGCGACCAGCTCGAATGCCAATAGCAGGCCAAGTCCTCGAACGTCCCCGATGATGGGGAAGCGTTCCATCAGCCCCCCAAGTCCTGCCTTGAGCAGTTCGCCCATCGCTGCGGCATTGGCCATCATGTCTTGCGAGACAATTTCCTCCAGCACCGCCAGGCCCGTGGCGCAAGCAAGCGGGTTGCCGGCATAGGTAAAACCATGGGCGAACCCTCCGGCATCGAGCACTGGTTCGACTATGCGCGGAGAGGCGACAACTGCCCCTAATGGTACGTAACCGGCACCAAGTCCCTTCGCCATCGCCGCGATGTCCGGAACCACGCCCCAATGCTCGGCGGCCAGGAAGGTTCCCGTGCGCCCGGCGCCGCTCATCACCTCGTCATAGATCAGCAATACGCCAAATTCGTCGCAGATCTCGCGCACTCGCGAGTAATAGCTGTCGGGAGCAACCAAAGCCCCGGTCGTCGCTCCGCCCACCGGCTCCATCGCAAATGCGAGTACGCTGTCGGGCCCTTCGGCCAGGATCGCATCCCGCAGCATTTCTGCGTAGCGCAAACCCCGCTGTTCATGATCGAGATTGTCACGATCGAGATAGCAGGTCGGCGCAGGGATCTTCGGGTGCTCAACCAGCATCGGCGTGAAGGGCTCGAGCAATGGATCGTAGGAGCTGATGCCCAGAACCCCCAATGAACAGCCGTGATATGCCGGTGAGCGCGAAATCACTTTCCAGCGGCTACCCTCCCCCACCGCCAATTTGTGTGCGCGGGCCAGCTTGATCGCGCTCTCCATCGCCTCAGAACCGCCCGACACAAAGAAAACGCGCTCAAGATCGCCGGGACAAAGTTCGGCAATTCGCGCTGCAAGCTTTTCGGCCGGGTCATTTTCGAAATGCAGGCGATAACCGAAGGTCGAGCGATCCATCTGCGCACGCATGGCCGCCAAGACTTTGGGGTTGGAATGGCCAATATTCGACACAATCGCGCCGCTGGACCCATCAATATAGCGGTTCCCCTCGACGTCCCACAGGTAGATGCCCTCGGCACGGTCAAGCAGAGGGCGGCGCAGCCGTGTCTGGTAGAACAAGTGCGATGGAGTTGGTTTGACTGTCATGTGTTACCTGCAATGCGAGCGACGCTGTCCAGCCCATAGGTGCGTTCGCCCAGGGGAGTTTCTTCAATTTGATGTGCTAGCAAGTTCCAGAATGCCGATTCAGCCCGGCTCAGGCGATTGGTTGGATGCCGCACCACCGAAACATCGACTGCTGGGGGATCATCGTAGGGAGGCAAGCGCCACAGCAGGCCGTCAGCGACATCGCGCGTCACCACGTGGATGGGCATGGGTCCTATGCCAAGTCCGGCAATGATCATACGCCGAACCTCTTCAAGGTTGTTGGAAACGCCCACCGGCTCGCCCAAGAAGCTGGCGCGGGCACGCAACATGGCGATTGGTCGAAGCACGTCGTCCAGACGATCGGTGTTGAATGAAACGCTTCGTTCGGCGCTCAAGTCGGTCAGTGAGAGACCGCGCGCACCGAACAGGTGGTGCGATGGGCCGCAGAAGAACCCGAAGTGCTCGGTATAGAGATGCGTATATTCAAGGTCTTCCTCTGGAGTGCGGGCGAGACAAATTCCCAAGGAACAGTTCTTCGAGCGCACATCCTCGATCACTTCCTGCGAGCTGCGCACTCGAATGTCTATGCGAACGCTGGGGTGCCGCTCCTGGAACAGAGATAGGCAGTTATCAACCAGCGGGCTGACAACATGGCTGGCCATCGACAGCGCAACTTCGCCCGACACGTCGTCGTCGATTTCACCCAGGATCACTGGAAGCCGATCGAGCGATCCGAAGATGTCGAGCGCCTGTGCATAGAGCGCCTCACCATGTGCGGTCGGCACAAATTTGCGCGGCCCCCGGTCGATCAGGCGATGCCCAAGCGAATCTTCTAATCTGCGCAACGCATTGCTGATCGTGGGCTGTTTCAATCCAAGCTTCTGCGCGGCACCGGTGATGGTCCCCTCCTGGACAATGACCACAAAGGTGCGCACCAGATTCCAGTCCAGGCGAGAAGCAAGGCTATCGTGGTCACGGATCATGTTACCATTCAACATAATTATGATTGACTGAATCGATATCAAAAGAAAGAATGCCACGCGAAACACGCAATTGGCAACATCAAATTCTCATGGGGATTGGCTGAGGATGGACCGGAACGCGCGAAAAGTGATTATTACCTGTGCCGTCACGGGTTCGATCCACACCCCCACGATGAGCCCGCATCTTCCGATCACGGGGCAGGAGATAGCCGATGCATCGGTCGATGCTGCCAATGCCGGCGCGGCGATCATCCACCTACATGCGCGCGATCCGGACAGTGGATATCCCAGTGCGGATCCCGAGCATTTTCGAACTTTCATGACTGATATCGCAGCGCGTAGCGATGCCGTGCTCAATATCTCGACGGGCGGCTCATCGGCAATGCCACTCGAAACGCGGTTGGCTCCGGCGCGTGAATTTGAACCGGAAATGTGCTCGCTGAATATGGGCTCGATGAACTTCGGCACCTTCCCGCTCGCCGAACGCTATTCTAATTGGAAACACAATTGGGAGTCGGAGCTGCTTGAAAGCACACACGATATCATCTTCAAGAACAGTTTCGCCGACATTGAGACTATCCTGGCGATGGGCAAGGCGGGCAGCGCAAGGTTCGAGTTTGAGTGCTATGATCTCGGCCATGTCGAGACATTGGGTTACTACTTGCGCAAGGGATTGGTGCAGGCACCGCTCTATATCCAGTTCGTGCTGGGTGTCCTGGGCGGTGCCGCAGCGACAGTCGAGAATCTGGTCCATCTCAAGAATCGCGCAGATCAGCTGCTGGGAGATTCCTATCGGTTCTCCGTATTGGCCGCAGGCCGCCAACAGCTGCCGATTGCCACGGTCGGCGCAGTAATGGGCGGGCACGTGCGGGTTGGACTGGAGGATTCACTGATCCTACCCAACGGCAATATCGCACGGAGCAACGCCGAACAGGTCGAGGCAATGCGCCGTATCCTGGAGGATTTGGGTCTTGCCATAGCCTCACCCAACGAGGCACGTTCGATGCTTGCGCTAAAGGGGCAGGACAAGGTGGCGATGTAGGATGGCAAGCGGGCTCGAATTGCGGCGGGCAGGCGCGACAGACACTTCGCTGCTGCACGCGATGCTGCAAGAACTGGCCGAGGCGACGGGCCATTCCGGGGCGATCTCCGGAACGCCCAAGGATCTGTTGAAATACGGGTTTGGCGACGATCCCCGCTTCTTTGCTGTGCTTGCCACCGTAGATGGCGGGAATGCCGGCATGCTGTTGGCCTTTCCCGAATATTCTAGCTGGCGTGGGTGCCCAGGGATCTATGTCCAGGACCTCTATGTGCGCAAGGAATACCGGTCGCTGGGCATTGCCCATGCATTGCTCGCCGAAGCAGCCAGAGAGGCCGCGCGCATGGGCGGCAGCTATTTGCGCCTTTCGGTTGCGGCCAAGAATGAACCGGCGGCCAGGTTTTACTCCAAGGCGGGATTTACAGAATCGACCGAAGAACGGATGTTTGTTTGCGAGGGCCCCACGTTCACTGCGATGTGTGGCCATGACTGAAGGAGAATACCATGTTTCGCTGGTTGATTGCTGCCGTTCTGGCGGTTTCCGGGGGTCCTGCCTTGTCTGAAGCCGTCCAGCAGGCCGGACAAGGTGCCGTAACCCGCGCGCGGGATCTGGGCATTCCTTTTGACGGAACGCCCGGACCGCACAATAGCATCACCGATGTTGAGGGAGTTCAAGTAGGCTATTCAACTATTATCGAGGGCGACACCGTGCGCACTGGGGTTACTGCCATACTGCCCCGGGGAAAGGATACGCTGCAGCACCCCTCGTTCGCTGGCTGGTTTTCGCTCAATGGCAATGGCGAAATGACCGGCACGACCTGGATCTCCGAGAGCGGTTTCCTCGAAGGTCCGGTCATGATCACCAATACCCATTCGGTGGGTGTAGTACGCGATGCGGTGATCAAGTGGCGTGCTGCGCAGGGCGGGCCCGACACTAGCGGCTATTGGTGGTCGCTTCCGGTGGTGGCCGAGACCTATGACGGGTTTCTCAACGACATCAACGGTTTCCATGTGCGCGAAGAACACGCATTTGAGGCGCTAGACAACGCCGCAGAAGGTGCAATTGCCGAAGGCAATGTTGGCGGCGGCACGGGAATGATCTGCTTCGAGCTGAAGTGCGGTACTGGAACGGCCAGCCGTGTCCTGCCTGAAGCGAATGGCGGTTTCACTGTCGGGGCCCTGGTCCAGGCCAATTTCGGGCTGCGCGACCAATTGACCGTAGCGGGCATTCCGGTTGGGCGTGAGCTGAAAGCACCCAAGGTATGGGACCAGGAAACCGGCTCTATCATCATCGTGGTTGCAACCAATGCACCTCTGCTGCCGCATCAGCTTGACCGGATTGCCCGCCGGGCATCGCTCGGCCTGGCGCGTACCGGATCCACATCGGGCAATGGTTCCGGTGATATCTTCCTCGCTTTTTCAACTGCAAATCGCGATGCTGCCTCGCCCAATCCGCCGCCGGCCCAAATGTTGTCAAATGACGCCATGAGCCCGCTGTTCGACGCCACGGTTGAGGCGGTTGAGGAGGCGATCATCAATGCC
>SBHJ01000238.1 GCA_006226465.1 Alphaproteobacteria bacterium
TCGAGGAAGTTTGCGGGGAAGGCACCGTTCAATTTGATGATATCCATCGTCGCCATGGCGAGCCCCGCACCGTTGACCATGCAGCCGATGTTCCCGTCGAGCTTGATATAGGCGAGATCATACTGGCTCGCTTCGACTTCGGCCGGGTCTTCCTCGGTCTCGTCGCGCATCGCCTCGATATCAGGATGGCGATAGAGCGCGTTCGAATCGAGGCTCATCTTGGTGTCGAGCACCAGCAGGTTGCCATCTTCGGTTTCGACCAGCGGGTTGATCTCGAGCATCGAGCAGTCGAGGTCCATGAAGGCGGTGTAGAGCTGACGGCTGAGCTTCTGCGCCTGCTTGTTGAGATCGCCTTTGAGCTTGAGCGCGAAGGCCACCGCGCGGCCATGGTGCGGCATAAATCCCTGCGCCGGGTCGATCGTGATCGTCGTGATCTTCTCAGGGGTGTCATGCGCGACCGCCTCGATATCCATCCCGCCTTCGGTCGAAACGATCATCGCCACGCGCCCGCTGGCACGGTCCACCAGCATCGAGAGGTAGTATTCGGATGCGATATCAACCCCGTCGGTCACATAGAGCCGGTTGACCTGCTTGCCGGCCTCGCCGGTCTGAACCGTTACCAGGGTATTGCCGAGCATCTCGCGGGCATTGGTCTCGACTTCTTCGATCGACTTGGCGAGCCGCACGCCGCCCTTGGCATCTGCGCCCAGCTCCTTGAACTTGCCCTTGCCGCGTCCACCTGCATGGATCTGCGCCTTGACGACATAGAGCGGGCCGGGGAGCTGATTTGCGCCAGCAACGGCCTCCTCCACGCTCAGTGCCGCATGGCCAGCCGGGATGCCGATACCGTATTTCGCGAGCAGTTCCTTGGCCTGGTATTCGTGGAGGTTCATGGCGGAGCCTTGTCCTTTGTTGGAGTCTTGCGACTGGAAATCTACGGGCAGCGCCTAAGCATGGATTGTCGCGCTTGAAAAGTGGCCAATCCCTGTGCAGGGCATACCATATCTTGCATGATCGATAGCCACCGCCTTGAAGAGATCGTCCGTGAAGCGGGCCGAATTGCGCTTGGCGCATGGCCGGGGGCGGGGCACGAGGTTGAAAGCTGGGAAAAAGATCCCGGTTCGCCCGTGTCAGCAGCAGACCTTGCGGTGGACCGGTTCCTCAAGCGCGAACTTGGCGCGCTGCTCCCGGCGGCGGGATGGCTTTCCGAGGAGACGGCGGACGATCCGGTCCGGCTGGGCAAGGGGCTGATCTGGCTGGTCGATCCGATTGACGGCACGCGAGATTTCCTGCGCGGGAAGCCTGGCTGGGCCGTCTCGGTGGCGCTGATCAGCTCCGGGCGACCGCTGATCGGCATGTTGAGCGCGCCGGCGCGGGGCGAAGAGTGGATCTCCGTTGCAGGTCAAGGTGCGACTCTTAACGGCCAACTCTTGCGTGCATCGAGTCGGCGCAAGTTCCCCGGCTCACGTGTGCCGACCGATGCGCTGCCGCGCGAGGATTTTGACCTGAGCGTGGTGGACAAACCCAATTCGATTGCCCTGCGCATCGCCATGGTCGCCGCCGATCAGGCGGACCTGCTGGCGACGCTGCGCTGGGGCTACGAATGGGATATCGGTGCAGCGACACTGATCGCGCGCGAAGCGGGCGCGGAAGTGAGCGACGCGTTTGGCAAACCGCTCGCCTATAACAAGCGCGATCCGCGCGCATTTGGCGTGCTGGTCAGCGCGCCGGCGATCCATGCCGCGGCGGTAGAGCGCTTGGCAGATCGCGCCGCCAAGCTTTCATAGGGTAAGGTCATAAAGAAAGGGCCGGCCTTTGCAGGCCAGCCCTTGAGTGTCCTTCGTGAAAGACGTGAAACTCACATCCCCTGGGATGCTTGTGCCGCACGAACGTCCTCGTCGTCAAATGGAATCACCTTGATTTCGACGCGGCGGTTGAGTGGTTCGTTGACATTGTCGCCGGTGGCAATGCGCAGCTGGGTCTCGCCGAAGCCCTGCCAGCGCAGGCGTGCGGCGGAAACGCCGCGCGAAATCAGGTAGTTGGCTACCGCTTGCGCGCGCCGCTCGGACAATTCCTGGTTGTATGATGCCGAGCCAACCGTATCGGTATGGCCATAAACATCGACAATGCTGTTGGGATATTTGACCAGGCTTTCAGCGACATTGTCCAATGCATCCTGGAAGCTGGGGCTGATCGATGCGCTGCCGGTAGTAAAGGTAACGTCCGGCAGATTGACCAGGAAGGCATCCTCGCCGGGGATCTGACTGACATCAACGCCGGTCCCGGCGGTATCTTCCTTCAGTTCCTTGATCTGCTGGTCCATCTTGTAGCCGACATAGCCGCCTGCGGCAGCGCCACCGACCGCGCCGATGATGCGCCCGGTCTTGCCACCGATCGCACCGCCGAGAAGGCCACCCAGAACCGCACCACCAACGCCGCCAATGGCAGTGCGCGAGACCTTCTTCTCGCCGGTATTGGGGTCGGTCACGCAGCCGGCAGTTCCGATTAGCGAAAGCGCAGCTACGCTCGAAAGAAAGACATTTGATTTTTTCATGGGGCAGTCCCTTCTAGTTAATATTCCAGTTCGGTCCGGCAGCCAGCCCGGTCTAAGTATGCCGGACTCCACCCCTTCTTGGCTGCAGAACATTAACTAGACCTGTTCTTGTCGCTTGGCGACAGTTAATCACGGGTGGCTGGTCTTGGCGCAGATTTGTGCTAGCGGATATGGCGTGACACCGTTCCCCTGGACCGACCTGTTTATCATCGCTGGGCTAATCGTGCTCAATGGCGTCTTCGCCATGTCCGAACTCGCGATCGTTTCGGCCAAGACCTCCCGCCTGCGTGCTGCGCGGGACAAGGGTTCGACGAGCGCGAAGATCGCACTTTCGCTGGCGGCCGAGCCGGGCAAGTTCCTCTCGACCGTCCAGATCGGCATCACGCTGATCGGGATCATTGCCGGTGCCTATTCTGGCGCAAGCCTGGGCGGCCCAGTGGGCGAACGGCTGGAGGCGCTGGGCGTTCCGTCAAAATACGCCGGGGACGCCGGATTCGGCGCAGTGATCGCGCTGACAACCTATTTCAGCCTGGTTGTGGGCGAACTGGTGCCCAAGCAGCTGGCGCTGCGTTCGGCCATACCTATTGCGCTGGTAATGGCGCGCCCCATGGCCTTTCTGGCGCGTGCTGCAGCCCCGCTGGTGTGGCTGCTCGATAATTCGTCAGGCGCGTTGGTCCGCCTGTTCGGGATCGGTCACGGGAGCCATTCGAACGTAACCGCTGAGGAACTGCAGATCATCTTTGCCGAGGCGACCCGCTCGGGCGTGATCGAAGCGGAACAGCACCAGATCCTGACCGGCGTGGTGCGGCTCGCCGAACGCCCGGTGCGCGAAATGATGACCCCGCGTACCGAGCTCGACTGGATCGATGTTGACGCGGACGAGGCGCAGATCCGCCAGGTGATCGAGGATAGCCCGCATTCGCTGCTGCCGGTCGCCGATGGTACGCCCGATAATGTGTTGGGCGTGGTCAAGGTCCGTGAAGTGCTGGGGGCCATGGTCACGGGCGAGCCGGTTTCGCTCACCAAGCTGATGAATAAAGCGGAGGTCGTGCCCGACCAGCTCGATGCGATGGACGCCTTGCGCGTGCTCCAGCAGTCCGAGATTGCCATGGCCATGGTGCACGACGAATACGGCCACCTGGAAGGCGTGGTGACGCCGGTCGATCTCTTGACCGCGATTGTCGGCGAATTTGTTAGCGACCAGGACGAGCGCGAGGGGCCGCAAATGGTCGAGCGTGAGGACGGATCGCTACTGGTCGCAGGGACCCTGTCAGCCGATGTGCTGGCTGACCGGCTTGGCCTCGAATATGACGATAGCCGCGAATTCGGAACGGCGGCGGGCTATGCCCTGTCGGTGCTCAAGCAATTGCCGAGCGAAGGCGATCATTTCATCGATCAGGGCTGGCGGTTCGAAGTGGTCGATATGGACCACCGGCGGATCGATAAGTTGTTGGTAAGCAGAGAGGGATAGCACCGGTACGGACGCGTGGCGTCCGCACGGCCGTCCGGCCGCCCGCAGGCGCCCTGAGGAGAGAAGCGACGAAGGTATAGCGCCGAGGACGCACCGACGGAGGTTGGTGCGCAAAACTACGAAGGTATTACAGCCTGCGCTGCCTGTCCGTCACCCTCAGGGGCAGCGATGATATCGCGTGTGGCGCGGCCTTTGGCGACCGTAGCAGTAGCCGGATCGCCCACGGTGGAGCGAATCCCTGGAGCAGCGTTCCCGGCGCGATCGAGTGCACTGGTTTCGACCGGGCTGCGTGGTGCCGGGCCACCGAACAATGCGTCGAGCGCCTGTTCCTGCGCGGTTCCCTCGCTCGGGCGCGGAGCGCCGGGCGCGGGCGGCACCAGGTTGAAATCGGGCGGGACCACCAGCGGCGCCTGTCGCTGCACGGCGAATTCATCCGGGCGTTCGCGGTTGAACAGGCCACCGCCGCCACATCCGGCCAGCATGGCGCTCGTCGCGAGTAGGATGGCGGTCGATTTCACTAATTTCATGGTTCAGCTCTCCGCCGGCTCAACAGCCGGCTCGTCGGTTTGGCGATCCTTTTCGCGCACGAAGAAGGATCGGGCAAGGATTATCACTACGCCGATGGTGATAGCGGCATCGGCGAGGTTGAAAATAAGGAAGGGGCGGAATTCCCCAATATGGAAATCGGCATAGTCGATGACATAGCCCAATTGGTAACGATCGACGATATTGCCGAGCGCACCGCCCAGGATCAGGCCCAGTCCGGCAATATCGCCGAACTTGCGTTCGCGGAACATCCACACCAGCACCACCA
>SBHJ01000090.1 GCA_006226465.1 Alphaproteobacteria bacterium
AGGTTTGGCGCGCCGGTTCTCAGGTGGAACCCTGAGCTGGCTCGCGAAGCCCACACATGGGCCGCAATGCTGGCGCGCGAGGGGCGGATGCGCCACGCCAACGCCAGCGAGCGCAAAGGCGCTGGCGAAAACCTGTGGATGGGCTCAGCTGGTGCCTTTCCCGCCAGCACGATGGTCGGAGCATTCGTGGCTGAAAAACAATACTTTATATCCGGAACCTTCCCACGGATTTCGCGCACCGGGAACTGGCGCGATGTCGGCCATTACACCCAGGTGGTGTGGCGCGGCACGCAGGAGCTGGGGTGCGCCATAGCTCGAAACGAGCGGGACGATTTTCTCGTGTGCCGTTATTGGCCCGCCGGGAATACCTATGGCGAAGAAATTCGCGAAAAAGCGGTTCTGGCGCGGCGTTGATCAACCACCGAATTGATCTGCCACCAGCTTGGCAAAGGCATCGGCGCGGTGGCTGATCCCGTGCTTTTGCTCTGGCTCGATTTCCGCGAAGGTCAAATCGCTGCCTGTCGGGACGAACACCGGATCATAGCCAAAGCCCAATAGCCCGCGCGGCGGCCAGGTCAGCGATCCGGCGCATTCCCCTTCGTAAATTGCGCTTTCGCCATCGGGCCACGCCAAAGCTAGAACACAGTGGAAGGCGGCAGTACGATCGGCGTCTGGGCCAATATGCTGGAGCATCCCTTCGACCTTGCCCATCGCCATGTACCAATCACGGCCCGGTTCGCCCTCGAACCATTGCCGCTCGGCCCAATTGGCGGTGTAGACGCCCGGGCGGCCGTTCAGCGCATCGACCGACAATCCGCTATCGTCGGCCAGTGATGCGAGACCACTAGCCTCCGCCGCCGCACGTGCCTTGATCAAGGCATTCTCGACGAAGGTCCTGCCGGTCTCTGCGGGCTCGGGAAGGCCAAGTGATCCAGCACTGATGCATTTGATCCCGTGCGGTTCGAGCAGTGCGGAAATCTCCTTGAGCTTGCCCGCATTGTGGGTTGCTATCACCAGTGTACCGGAGCCGATTTTGCGGGTCACTTCACCGCATCTCCCTGGACCTTGAAAATCTGGTCGCAACCCATCCGGGCGAGGCGGAGCAGGCGCAGCAGGCCCTCTTCGTCATAGGTCGCGCCTTCGGCAGTCGCCTGCGCTTCGGCGATCTGGCCGCCGGAAATCAGCACAAAGTTGGCGTCGGCATCGGCACTGGAATCCTCGTCATAGTCGAGATCGAGCACTGGATTGCCCTTGTATATTCCGCAGCTGATCGCTGCGACTTGCCCGGTGATCGGATCATCCTTGATCGCGCCGGCAGCCATCAGTTTATTGACCGCAATACGCAGGGCGATCCAGGCGCCCGAAATGCTGGCCGTGCGGGTGCCGCCATCGGCCTGGAGCACGTCGCAATCGAGCGTAATTTGCCGCTCGCCCAGCTTCTGCAGATCGACCACGGCACGCAAGCTCCGCCCGATCAGTCGTTGGATTTCTTGCGTACGGCCCGATTGCTTGCCCTTGGCGGCTTCGCGCTGGCCGCGGGTGTGGGTGGCGCGGGGAAGCATGGAGTACTCTGCCGTCACCCAGCCTTCACCCTTTCCGCGGAGCCATGGCGGGATCCGTTCTTCAACGCTGGCCGTGCAAAGAACGCGCGTTTCGCCAAAGCTGATCAGGCAAGATCCTTCCGCGTGCTTGGTAAAACCGGTTTCGATTGTGATAGCGCGCATCTCGTCGGGCGCGCGGCCGGAAGGTCGCATAATTGTTCCTTGAACGATTCGTGTGGCTGCGGTTTGGCCGTGAAGGCTTGAGGCTGCAAGAGCAGTCGCTAGAAAGGGCAACATGTCGTCACCACCTATCTCCGAACTGACCGATCGCGCGCGCGAGATCTTTCGCCTGGTGGTGGAGGGCTATCTGGAGAGCGGGCATCCGGTTGGCTCAAAGGTGCTTGCGCATGACAGCGGGTTAAACCTGTCATCTGCCTCGATCCGTTCCGTACTGGCAGACCTTGAGCATCTGGGGCTTCTTGCCGCGCCGCATACCAGCGCGGGGCGAATGCCGACCGAGACGGGCCTGCGGATATTCGTCGATGGCATGATGCGCGTCGCCGAACCTACCGCGGAAGAACGCGCGCGGATCGAACAGCGACTGTCCGAACCGGGCCCAATCGAAGCTGCGCTGGAACAGGCCAGCACGATACTGTCCGACCTTTCAGGAGCGGCAGGCATGGTCATGGTGCCGACGCGCGAGCAAAGATTGGCACAGTTCAGCCTGGTAAACCTGGGGCAAGGCAGGGCACTCGCTGTGCTGGTAAGCGAAGATGGTGCAGTCGAGAATCGCGTCGTCAACCTGGGTATTCACGCAAGCCCTTCCGCGCTTGAGCAGGCCAGCAACTACATTACTGCGCGCCTCGCCGGGCGGACGCTCGCTGAAGCCGCAGCGGCGATGCGCGGCGAGATCGCTGCGGGCCAGTCACAACTTGACACTGCAAGCCGCGATCTGGTCGAGCGTGGGCTGGCGGTGTGGAGCGAAGACGCTGCCAAGCGCCCCGTGCTGATCGTGCGCGGCGCATCGAATCTGCTGGATGATGCAGCCTTGGGCGATATCGAGCGGGTCCGGCAGCTGCTCGACGACCTCGAAAACAAGCAATCGGTCGCCGAATTGCTCGAAAGCGCGCGCACCGCCGAAGCCACGCGGATATTTATCGGAAGCGAGAACCGGTTGTTTGCGCTTTCTGGCTCGTCGGTGATTGCATCGCCCTATCGCGATCGCGAGGGCAGGGTGGTTGGCGTGTTGGGCGTAATCGGTCCCACCCGGTTGAATTACGCGCGTGTCGTCCCCATGGTGGATTTAACCGCCCGATCGCTGGGCAAATTAATCGGATAGCTTTGAGACATGAACGACAACGACAAGCCGCGCGACGAAGCGGTTGACAAGGAACTGGCCGGAGTACCCGAAGAATTCCTCGAAAAGAGCGACGAGGAAACCGTCGAAGAGGAAACCAGCAGCCTCGACAAGGCGCTCGATCGTCTGCGTGAAGATCTCGAGACCGCCAAGCAGGAAGTGCTCTACGCCAAGGCCGAGACGCAGAATGTCCGCCGCCGTCTGGAAAAGGACATGGCTGATGCGCGCGCCTATGCGGCGACCGGGTTTGCGCGCGATATCTTGTCGGTTGCGGACAATCTCGAGCGCGCAATGAGCGCCATTCCCGATAGCTTGCGCGAAGACGAAGCGATGAAAGGCCTTGTCATCGGGATCGAGGCAACCCAGCGCGAAATCGAGAAGGTGTTTGGCCAGCACGGCATTACGCGCATCGCATCGGTCGGCTTGCCGCTCGATCCAAACCAGCACCAGGCCATGCTCGAGATCCCCAGCTCGGATCACGATGCGGGCACGGTCATCCAGGAAATGCAAAGCGGGTGGATGATCAAGGACCGGCTGTTGCGCCCTGCAATGGTGGGTGTGGCAAAGAAGCCTGATTGAGCTCGCATGGCGCATTCCTCCAATCTTGAAGGCGAGCGCCCTAACTTCGTAACCCATCTCGAATGCTCGATGACCGGTGAACGGTATGAGGCAGGGCAGCTCCATGGTTTGTCCCGCGCCGGGAGACCGTTGTTGGTCCGCTACGATCTTGATGGTGTTGCGCGAGCACTGTCGCGCGCCGATGTCGGTCAGCGGCCAACCGACCTGTGGCGCTGGCGCGAGCTGCTGCCAGTTAAGCATGCCGAAAATATCGTCAGCTTGGGCGAAGTCGAAACTCCGCTGGTCCCAATCCCCCTTTCCGGAGGTCCGAACGTCCTTGTAAAGGACGAGGGGCGTTTACCCACGGGGAGCTTCAAAGCGCGTGGGCTGGTGATGGCGGTGGCCATGGCCAAGGAATTGGGCGTCACCCGTATTGCGATGCCCACCAACGGCAATGCCGGCGCGGCGCTCGCCGCATATGCCACGCGCGCCGCGATCGAGACGGTTGTGCTGTGCCCCGACGATACGCCTGAAGTGAATATCCGCGAAATCGCCGCTCAAGGCGCGCGCGTCTATCGCGTCAACGGTTTGATCGACGAATGCGGTGCGATTGTGGGGCGGGGGGCAGCCGAAGGCCTGTGGTTCGATTTCTCGACGCTCAAGGAACCCTATCGGATCGAGGGCAAGAAGACGATGGGGCTGGAGCTCGCAGCCCAGCTGGGGTGGAAGCTGCCCCAAGCGATCTTTTATCCCACAGGTGGCGGCACTGGGCTGATCGGTATGTGGAAGGCCTTCGACGAGCTCGAGCAACTGGGTTGGATCGGACCTGAACGACCCAAGATGTACGCGGTGCAGGCGAGCGGCTGTGCGCCCATCGTCAAGGCGTTCGACGACGGGGTTGAGCATGCGGAGCGATGGGAAAACGCCCACACCGTTGCGATGGGTATACGCGTGCCGAAGGCGGTGGGCGATTTCCTGATCTTGCGCGCAGTGCGTGAAAGCGGCGGCGCTGCTCTTGCAGTCGATGAAGATGAGATCATTCGGGCCACGGCCGATAGCGCCGCGCAGGACGGCCTGCTGCTTTGTCCCGAAGGCGGAGCGACCTTGGCGGCCTATCGCCGCGCATTGGCCGTAGGGATGGTGGATGCTGGTGATGAGGTGGTGCTATTCAACTGCGCCACGGGCCTGAAATATCCGCTGGATGACCGTTCAAAGATCCTGGACAAGGATAATCTGCCCAATCTGAGCGAGCTATGATTGTTCAGGCAGACGTTGCTCCACCGAAATCGACCAGTAGATCGTAGGCCGATGCATCGGCCACGCCCGCAATCTCGGCTCCATTCCTGAGCAGGAATGCGTGGCGTACGATTTCGGCCTGCTG
>SBHJ01000261.1 GCA_006226465.1 Alphaproteobacteria bacterium
TGGGAATCTTGAAAGAGAAACGGCGTGCGCAATGCACGCCGTTTTTCGTTTCTGCCCAATCCTCTCGCCAAGCTCAAACCTCTTCTCTATTGGCTTGAACAATGGAAGTTGCAGACCTTCGCATTGCCCTGTTCAGCGGCAACTACAATTATGTTCGCGATGGAGCCAACCAGGCGCTTAACCGGTTGGCCGAGTATCTACTGCGCCAGGGAGCGTCCTTGCGCGTCTATGCCCCGAAAGTCGCCAATCCCGATTTCGAGCCGACCGGCGACCTTGTGGGAGTCCCCAACGTTCGGATGCCGGTGAAGGGGCGCGGTGAATATCGCCTACCCACAGGGCTTGATCGCGCCGCGCTGAACGACCTCGAAGAATTCAATCCGAATGTCGTGCATATTTCCTCGCCTGATCCGACCGGGCACCGCGCGCTGAAGTGGGCGCAAGAGCACGACATTCCGGTGTTGGCATCAGTTCACACCCGCTTCGAAACCTATCCGCGGTATTATGGGTTAGCCTTCCTGGAACCAGCGATCGAATGGATACTGCGCCGGTTGTACAACCGCTGTGATGCGCTGGTCGCACCCTCCCAAAGCATGGTCGATATCCTGCTGGAGCAGGACATGCATGATGATATCGCGATCTGGTCACGTGGGGTTGATCGTACGGTATTTGATCCTTCGAAGCGCGATCTGGAATGGCGGCGCACACATGGTTTGGAAGATGACGACGTCGCAGTGGTCTTTCTTGGCCGTCTAGTCATGGAAAAGGGGCTCGACATTTTCGCTGAAACCATAGTGCAGCTGCGCAAAATGCAGGTATCGCACAAGGTGCTGGTGATCGGCGACGGGCCTGCGCGCGATTGGTTCAGGAATGCCTTGCCAGGTGGGATTTTTGCAGGCTTTCAAACCGGAGTGGATTTGGGACGCGCGCTTGCGAGCGGAGATATTTTCTTCAATCCATCGATCACCGAAACATTCGGCAATGTGACGCTCGAAGCCATGGCCAGCGGGTTGCCGGTGGTCGCAGCGGGCGCGGCAGGCAGCACTAGCCTGGTAAGCAACGGTGAGACTGGGAGCATTGTCCCGCCCGGCAATGCTCGTGCTTATGCCGAAGCAATCGCGCCCTATTGCATCGACAACGAACTACGCCGCACACATGGTGAAGCCGGCGAGCTAAAGGCGCGCGAATTCAGCTGGGACGCGATCAACAGCGTGGTTGCCGAAACCTATCTGCGCCTGGTCAAGGATCGCCGCGCGCTACAGGAGGCCGAGCGCACTGCCGACTGAGCGATTAGCGCAGCACACTCCGCTTGTGCATCGTCCAGGCGTACCAAAGCAAGAACAGGGTAATCACCCAGATCGCCATATCGAGTCCTGCGCTTTGTAGGTCGGCAGGCACATCAGCCACGACATTCTGGAAATAGGTCGTGCCGATCAGTCCAAGGATCGCGATTGCAAAACAATGGACTGCAAAACGCGAGCGCATGAGCAGCAGGACTGAACCGAAAAAGGCCCCCCACACGCCGAGTGCCCAGACGGCGATGGCCCAGGAAGGAAAGCTGTCGAAATAGGCGATCTGGTCGGGCGTCATTCCCAGCGCGTCGAGCTTGCCAAGCTCGGTCATCGTGTAGCTAAAGATCCCGACAGCATTCCACAGCAGTGACACGCCGCCCACCAACCACAGGTGCCAAGGCGCCTTCGCAGCTTCGTTCATATCATCACTCCCCATTGTCCGGCCGGGCCGAGTCCGATGGGGAGAGACTACACCTGCCGGTCGCTTGCAGGCAAATGCGTTAACGCATCACAGACGTTCGATCTTCTTGGCCAGCTCATCGACAAGATCAACGATGTCCTCAATCACATCCTTGCCGAGTGTACCCTGCCGGGCGCGATTCTTGAGAACGTAGGCAAGATTACCCATCGCTCGGAACAGATCGGGCGAACGGACTTGCTCGTGCCGTTCGGCATGTTTGCCCAGCCGTTCCATCAGCGCCTCTACCTCTTCGGCACGCTCTTCCAGCTCGGCTGTGCCTGCTTCGGTCACCCGATAGGCCTTGCGAGACTCGTCGCCATCGGCGTGCTCGATCACATCCTCGTCGAGCATCATCGCCAGCGTTGGATAGACCGCGCCTGGACTGGGCGCGTATTCGCCGCCGGTCATTTCCTCGATCGCCTTGATTAGCTCGTAACCGTGACGGCTCTCTTCGGCGATCAGCGCCAGCACCGCCAGGCGCAATTCACCTTGGGCGAACATCCGGCCACGCCGCCTGCCGCGACGGCCACCCCAATGCTCTTCATCCCAGCCTCCTGCGAAGGAACCGGATCCCCAGCCGCCCTTCGATGCGGCCATCATGGCGATAAATGGCCAGGCGTTGGACTTTGCGAACTTGCGATATCTATTACGATGCATCTCGACTCTCCGATATTCTTTGATAGCTCTATGATATATCTTAATGTCGATACCGCAAGAGGCCTGTGCAATTTGCCGACAAACGCATTATGGCATTCGAACAATGGCCGACCTGTTTGCCGAAGAGCCGCTTCAGACGCGTCCGGAAGCGCCACGCGAAGACGCGCCGCTGGCCGATCGGCTGCGTCCGGCATCGCTGGGCGAGGTTATCGGGCAAGAGCACCTGACGGGGCCAGAGGGTGCAATCGGACGAATGGTCGCTGCAGGTCGCCTTTCGTCAATGATATTGTGGGGGCCGCCGGGAACCGGAAAGACCAGCATCGCCCGCTTGTTGGCCGACAGTGTTGGCATGCGATTTGTGGCGGTGAGTGCTGTCTTCTCCGGCGTGGCCGACCTGAAGAAGGCCTTCGCCGAAGCTGATCGCGCGGCGGAAGCAGGACAACGCACCTTGTTGTTCGTGGACGAAATTCACCGTTTCAATCGCGCGCAGCAGGATGGATTCCTGCCCTTCGTCGAGCGCGGCACGGTAACGTTAGTCGGCGCGACCACTGAAAATCCCAGCTTCGAGCTCAACGCAGCCTTGCTCTCAAGGGCGCAGGTGCTGATACTCGAACGACTTGGCCACGAAGCGCTCGGAAAGCTGCTCGATCGCGCTGAGGAACTCGAGGGCCCCTTGCCCCTTTCCGGAGATGCTCGTGAAGCCTTGATCGCCAGCGCAGACGGTGATGGGCGGTTCCTGCTCAACCAGGCCGAGACACTTTACAATGCCAAGATCGCGGAGCCGCTCGATCCGGCCGGACTCGGCAAATTCCTGCAACGGCGGGTTGCAGTCTATGACAAGGATCGCGAAGGGCATTACAATCTTATCTCGGCGCTGCACAAGAGCTTGCGCGGCAGCGATCCGCAGGCCGCATTGTACTACCTCGCGCGGATGCTCACGGCGGGCGAGCAGCCGCTCTATGTATTGCGCCGTCTGGTTCGGTTTGCGAGCGAAGACGTGGGCCTTGCCGATCCGCAGGCGCTGTCACAGTGCCTTGCCGCCAAGGACGCCTACGAATTCCTCGGCAGCCCCGAAGGTGAGCTCGCTATCGTGCAGGCCTGCCTCTACCTCGCCACCGCACCCAAATCGAACGCCGCATACAAAGCGCAGAAAGCTGCTTTCCGCAGCGCCAAGGAAACCGGCAGCCTGATGCCACCGCAAAGCATCCTCAATGCGCCGACCAAGCTGATGAAGGATATCGGCCATGGCGCAGACTACGCCTACGATCATGATGCAGAAGACGGCTTTTCCGGTGCCAACTATTGGCCCCAAGGCATGGAACCGCAGACCTACTACGAACCGGTCGAACGCGGCTTCGAGCGCAAGGTGAAGGAGCGGATAGATTACTGGAACCGGCTCCGCGCCGAACGATCAAGTGACTAGGTTCCAGCACTTCCTTGCAATCGACTGGTCGGGTGCAAAAGGCGAGCGGCAAAAGGGGATCGCGCTTGCCATAGCCGGATTGGACGGCAAACCACCCAAATTGATCAGGCGAAACAAGCCATGGTCACGGGAAGAGGTTCTCACATTCCTGTTCGACCTGCCCGACAACACCCTGGTGGGGATGGACCTTGGTATTTCGCTACCCTTTGCTGATGCCGGAGCGTTCTTTCCGGCTTGGACCCAAAGCCCACCAGACGCGAAATCGCTTTGGGCCTTGATCGACGATATCTGCGCCAGCGATCCCAACCTGGAGGCCGGAAGCTTCGTTTCTCACACCCAGGCTTCGCGCTATTTCCGTCATTCGCGGGACCTTATTGGCGATCGGTTCCATTTGCCCAATGCCACCACACGCGAAGGACGCTTCCGGCATGCCGAGCGCGCCCAGCGTCAATATGGCCTGCGCCCGGTGAGCAATTTCAATCTCGTCGGTGCGGCACAGGTCGGCAAGTCGAGCCTGACAGGCATGCGCCTGCTGCACAGACTGGACTGCAAGCTGCCTGTTTGGCCGATCGACCCATTGCCTTCGAATGGCTCCGTACTGGTCGAAATATATACCTCGCTAGCAGCGTTGGCCGGAAGCCAGCTGAAAGGACGAAGCAAGTTTAGGACCTATGCTGACTTGAACGCAGCGCTAGCCGCTCTCGGCTCTCCTAATGTGCGAGGCGAGGGCGCAATTGACGATCATTCTTCAGATGCGCTGGTATCGGCGGCATGGCTACGCAATGCCGCGAATGATCAATCGCGATGGAGCCCGGCCGGCCTCACTCCGGAAATTGCGCGCACGGAGGGCTGGACATTCGGCGCACTTTGAAGGAAAGGCGCGCTGCCGAGATGAAGTGCCGGCTTAGCTCAGTTGGTAGAGCAGTTGATTTGTAATCATCAGGCCAGGGGTTCGAATCCTCTAGCCGGCACCAG
>SBHJ01000026.1 GCA_006226465.1 Alphaproteobacteria bacterium
GATGTTGGCGACGGCCTGTTGTTCCGCTTTGCGGTATCGAAGGGGATTTCGCGGCCTGATCTGGCGCTGTTCCGTGCAGGCGGTACGATTGCTGACAATACTACAGATCTGCAATCGGAAGGCACACTTGAAACAGGCCCGCTATTCCAGCTTTCGACCGGCAACAGGAATGTCCAGGCTGTCGAATCCTGGAATTATGACCTTTCGGCAGAGTGGTATTTCGATGCGGTTGGCTCCCTTACGGTCTCAGCATTCCTGAAAGACCTGAAAGGCATTGTCAGCAGCGGCGTCAATGTGGTCGATTACCCCTCTGCAGTCGGCGATATTCCGGTTGAAGTGAACGGGCCAAGCAATGAGATTGGTGGTACGTTAAAGGGGTTTGAGGTCAGCTATCAGCAGACTTATGACTTCCTGCCCGGCCTGCTCAGCGGACTGGGTTCGCAGCTGACATATACCTATGTCGATGCGGGTGATTTCACTAATGCCGACCTCATCGGCAACCGCGGTAATTTTGCCTCAATCCAACCGCTTCAGGGTGTGTCCAAGCATACAGTCAATGCCACTGTCTTCTATGAGAAGGGACCGTTGGCGGCGCGTGCAGCATATAATTGGCGGTCAGACTTCCTGATCACTCCGCGCGACGATATCTTCCCATTCTCGCCCATCTGGCAGGAATCCACCGGTCAACTCGATGCGTCCATTTTCTATTCTGTGACTGACAGTATCAAGTTGGGCGTGCAGGGCGTGAACCTGTTCGACGAAGTGACGCGGACCACGCAGGTGGTCGATTTTGACGGGACGCGCCTGACAAGGTCGGCTTTCCGTAACGATCGTCGCTTTACCTTCCTGGCGCGTTTCGACTTCTAAAAGAGGCAATGCCATAGGTAATAAAGGGCGGGCTTTTGCAGTGTGCAAAGGCCCGCCTTTCTTTTTAGGAGGAGATTTCTGTGCGGCCGTCGTGGACAAATACAGCCCTGCCGATCATGCTTCTGGCCGCTGCGGGCTGTGATGCAGCAGAAGATGCTGCGGCAGAAGGCCCGGCAGATGAAGGCCAAGGGCAGCTGGTCTGGGCGGACGAATTCGATGGCGGGGTAATCGATCGGACGAGATGGGCATTTGACATCGATTGCTGGGGCGGCGGCAATGACGAACGACAATGCTATACCAACAGCGAGCGCAACGCTTCGATTGAAGACGGACGTCTGATAATTACCGCGCTCAACGAACCGACCGAAGGTCCTGCGCTACCTTCACATATGATCACAACCGCGAATTCTCCAGTCGCGACCATGACAAAGCCATTCTCAAGCGCGCGTCTTGTGACGCGGGGGAAGGCTGCGTGGAAATATGGGAAGATCGAAGTGCGTGCCAAGCTACCGCAGGGGCAGGGAACGTGGCCGGCCATCTGGATGCTACCAGAGGACAATGTCTATGGCGGTTGGGCACGCTCAGGCGAGATCGATATTCTTGAGGCCGTCAACCTCGGCGTCGAGTGCGATAACGATTGCGAAGATGGTGGTGAGAACACCATACTCGGCACGCTTCATTTTGGCGGAGCTTGGCCGGAGAATGATCTGGCGAGCACGGAATTCAGTTATCCGCCGATCCTGGACGGCGAATTCCACACATTCGGCATAGTCTGGAGCGAGGGTCGCTTTACCTGGACTGTAGATGGCGAACCCTATTCCACCCGAACTGCCGAGGAATGGTTCACGACCGAAAGTAGCGCCCCCAACGCACCTTTTGACCAACGATTTTACCTGATCCTGAACCTGGCGATAGGAGGGCGTCTCCCCGAAGGACGTGCATTGGGCGGTGTATCTGAAGAGGGATTCCCGAAGCGGATGGAAGTGGATTGGGTTCGCGTCTGGCAATGTGGCGAAGATGTCGCTACCGGCAAAGCCTGCGTCCGTGATGGGGATTGATGGAAAATGGCGCGTAGGCGGCAGGCGGTAACAATCAAGCATGTTGCAAAGGATGCAGGCGTCTCCCTGCAAACGGTCAGCCGCGTCATCAATAATGAGCCCAATGTTCGTCTGGCAATGAAAGAGCGGGTCCAGAACTCCATTGACAGGCTCGGCTATGTTCCGTCCATCGCGGCTCAACGGATGAGCGGATCGCGATCCTATTTGATCCTAGCGATCAATGATCGTGAAAAGACGATCGCAGAATGGCACTCGCGAAGTGGAACGGACTGGGTCGATCAGATGCTGCTTGGCGGCATTCTGACTTGCAGCCAATATGGCTATCGCATGATGGTGGAGCTGGTCGATACGCATAACGACCATGTCGAGCGTGAGCTTTCCGCAACGATCGCAGCCTTGCAGCCGGATGGTGTGATTCTCACTCCGCCGCACTCAGAAAACCGGCTGATCACCGGCCTGCTCGCAAAGAAAAATATTCCGTTTGCGCGGATTGGATCAGTTGAGCCAGGCCCAGGTATCCGTCTTACCATGGACGATGAAAGGTCCGCCAGAATGGCGACCGAGATGCTGATCGGACTCGGTCACCGCAGGGTCGGATTTGTCGCGGGTCCAGATGACTACAGCCTCAGCACTTGGCGCATCAACGGCTGGAAGGCGGCGATGGAACAAGCGGGCCTGCCGACTTCTGGCCTCTTGCAGCATGGTGATTTCAGGTTTGATTCCGGATTGGCGGCAACTCAGAGCCTGCTTGCATTGGCGTCGCCTCCAACGGCAATCATCGCCAGCAATGACCAGATGGCATTGGGGACGATCGAAGCGGCGCGCGAAAAGAATCTAGACGTACCTTCGGATCTTTCGATCATCAGTTTTGACAATACGCCGGTCGTCAGGTTCACAGATCCGCCTCTGACTGCTGTTGATCAGCCGGTTGCGGCAACGATATCCAAAGCGGTCGAACTGCTGATCAATGTCGCGAAACTGCCCTTGCCGCGCGAACCGATCAACATTGAGGCGACGTTGGTTGAGCGCGCTTCGACTGTCCCCCCGCAAAATTAGGCAAGATCGCGCTGGCCCCAGCGACATCAGGGATGTTGCGGCAATCGCCGCCCCTCAACCCCACGGAATTCGCGCCAGATTAGCCCCTTGCAATTTTGCTTTCGCCGTGTATTCGTCGGATTGAGAACGTTCTCAAACAGCGATATCTCGAGATTTGGGAGGGGGTTGAAATAATGCGTTTGGGTGTGGTGAGTACGTCCGCGATGGCATTGACATTGGGGCTGGCCGGTTGCGCAACGGTCCCGGTTGAAGAAGTTTCGCGGGCGACAGCGACGTATGAGCTGAGCGAGGCCGAGCAGGTCGCGGACCTGCTTTCGCGTATGAGCCTTGAACACAAGGTCGCGCAACTGATTCAACCACACATCAACTCTTTTACCGTCGAAGAGATGGCGCGCTACCGCTTTGGCAGCTACCTCAATGGTGGCAATGGCGGGCCATATGGAGACGAGCTTGCGCCCGCCTCGCAATGGCTGAGGCTGGCTGACGAGATGTATGAGGCATCGGTGAAACCCCTGCCCGGCAATGAGCCGGTTATCCCAACAATGTGGGGTACCGATGCGGTTCATGGTCACGCCAATGTCGTCCAGGCAACGATTTTCCCGCACAATATCGCGCTTGGTGCGACCGGAGATCCCGATCTCGTGCGCAGGATCGGTGCGGCAACCGCAGTTGAAATTGAAGTTACCGGAATTGACTGGAATTTTTCACCGACCGTGGCCGTGGCACGCGATGATCGCTGGGGGCGCACCTATGAGAGCTATTCGGAGGATCCCCGGCATGTTGCGGTCATGGGCCGCGCCTTGCTCGAAGGGTTGCAGGGCTGGAAAGGTGATCCCGACTTCCTTGGATCAGGAAGGGTCATTGCGACGGTCAAGCACTTCTTTGGTGACGGTGGCACGGAGCAGGGAATCGACACCGGTGACGTCAATGGCGATATCGAGGAACTCAAGAAGATTCATGCGGTTCCCTATCCCGTGGCAATTGATGCCGGTGCCCAAGCAGTCATGGCGAGCTTCAATTCGATCAATGGCATAAAAATGCACGGCAACAGGGCGTTGCTTACCGATTACCTGCGCGGTGATCTGGGATTTGAAGGCCTGGTCGTCGGTGACTGGAACGGCCATGGGCAGATCAAGGGGTGTACGGTTACGAACTGCCCGCAGGCGCTTCTGGCTGGGCTCGACATCTATATGATTCCCGAAGATTGGAAGGAGCTGCTCGAAAATCTTGTGGCTCAGGTGCGCGATGGCACGATTCCGATGGCGACGCTCGATGAGGCCGTCGGACGTATTCTCAAGGTCAAGATCCGGGCCGGAATCTTGGGGCCCGATGGGGTGAAGCCGTCAATGCGCTCCAATGCAGGCGACTATTCGAAGCTGGGTTCGGCAGAACACCGCGCACTGGCCCGCGAAGCGGTCGCCAAGTCGCAGGTGATCCTCAAAAATAGCGGTGTACTCCCGCTGAAAGCCGGCGCATCGATCCTTGTAGCTGGAACCGGAGCGGACAGCGTGATCCAGGCTTCCGGTGGTTGGACGCTGTCATGGCAGGGCGCTGAAGACCTGGCAGGCCGCGCCTTCAGCAAGGCCGATTTCCCCGGAGCTACGTCCATCTGGGAAGGTATCGAGCAGGCGACCGCAGAAACGGGTGGCTCGGCAAAACTTTCTCCCGACGGGAGTTTCGATGCCAAACCTGACGTTGCGATCGTGGTTTTTGGCGAGGAACCCTATGCCGAATATGCCGGTGATCTCAAGACCTTGGTCTTCGCTGATGAAGAAGGTCTTGGCTTGCTGCGTGCTTACAAGAAGCAGGGTATC